>DAOVHJ010000195.1 GCA_030671945.1 Candidatus Heimdallarchaeota archaeon | reverse complement strand
TAAAAATGCAAAGGGTACACTTAATTTTGTAACTTTTCTTCCTACAGTTTGTTTCCATTTTTCTACCCATTCTCGCCAAGTCATGTTGCCATCGATGATGTTGTAGACTCCATTTATTACTGAGGTCTGGATTAATTGATTAATTCCATAACATAGATTATCTACATAAACGTATGATACTAGTCGCTTTCCTCTATTTATAAAAGCGAATTTTCCTGAACTAATGATATCAAGAGCTTGAATGAATGTATTCTTATCATATCGTCCATAAATAATGAAACCTGGACGAATAATAGCACCATCTGCTTCTGGATTGTTAGCTATCCATTCCAAAACTAATTCTTCGCCTATTTTCTTTGATTCACCATAGGCAAAATTCTTCTTAGCGTATGGAGCTTCCTCATTTTCATATGTATGCCCTCCAAAACCATGGACAGTTAATGAGCTTAAATAAAGCACTCGAGATGCTTTTACAATACGAGCAGCTCTGAGAACTTTTTTTGTTCCTTCAACATTCACCTGAAAAAACTGTTTTTTATCTCCCCAATCACTAACAAAACCTGCTAAATGGATCACTATTTCTTTATCTTCAAAAGCTTCAACAATTGAATCTTCATCCAATAAATTACCTTCAACTAATTCGAACCATTTTTCATTTGAATCATCTTTGTATTGAAAATCTCTCAAGAAATTGACTGGAGCATTTGGACGAACCATTGCATAGACTTCAAGAGAAGGATCTCGACTCAGGTATTTTGTTAGATTACTGCCAACAAAACCATTAGCACCGGTGATAATAACTCGTTTTCTTTTCTTAGTTATTGAATCACTCATTCTATATCACTCCTATTGAAAGGAAAGTGTCGGTTAATACCCCAGCAGTGAAATGAATAGCACAGACATAATACCAAGATTTCGTTTTTTCAGCTATAATTCCAAACACAAATCCGAATGCAAATGCTGCAAGAATTTCTGTCCATGGCTTTGTTATATGAAGAAGAGTAGTAAGTGCTGTAACAAAAAGTATACTCTGCCATGTTTTCCATGTTTTGCTTAATCCTAATTGCAAAACTCCTCGGAAATAGAATTCATATGGAATATAATAGAATAATATATAGCTCATCTCGTAGAGAGCGAAAAATGACCATCTGCCTTGAACGTCTTTTGTCAGTGGGTAGGTATTGACGATGCCTGAATCTTTGGAACTAAAATAGAAAAGTGGTGTAGCCAATAAGAAAACTCCCACTATGATTAAACCAATTTTGAGTTCACCTTTTTGCGTTCCAAAATATGCTAGAGGTTTTTTCCAGCGAACTTTGTTAACAATAACTGGAATGATAACTAATGAAACAGTAGTAAACAGAAATCCCAATAGCATTACATTAAGAATGCCTCGAGTATAAATTTCCTCGTTGGATGCTCTAGTTGCTAGATAGGTGAACCAACCAATGAAGTCCATTCCAGAAACAGCAAAGATAATGCTAATTGGAATACACAAGAGCAAGAGTTCTTTGACTGGAACCTCATCCAGTATTTTTTCAACATTAGTCTTGACTATCTCTTCTACCAATTATATCCATCCTTGATCTTGGAACCACTTGCCTTCTCGAGTAATTGTTTCCACTATTGTATATTTTGGTTTCCAACCGAGAATCTTTTTCGCTTTTTCTGAATTTACAACTTGTCCAGGTGCATATGCACCTAGTAATTTTGTTCGATTAATGAAAGGGGCTGGTTTTCTTTGCATTTTATGCGAGATCTCAGAAAATAATGCAACAATATGCATCATAAATTTTGGAACTGTAATACTCAACAAACTGCCATATTTGCGTTTAAATATTTTGTAATTCATAATTTCACTCATTTCATTAAATGATATTAAACCTTCACTACTAAAATAGAAAACTTCTCCAATGGCTTTTGGATTCTCAGCACAAAGATAAATCCCACTCACAATATCTTCGACATCAACAATGCTCATATATCTTTTTGGCCCAGCCATTATTAGTTTAATTCCTAGTTTCACTGATTTATAATTATCAATTATAACATAATTACCCGGACCTAAAACAGCACATGGTCGAACTATGCTTATTGGTAATTGATTATAATAGGATTTTACTAAACACTCCATCCTATATTTTGAAATTCCATAACAATCATTTTGGATTGGTTCGTCAACTTTATCTTCTCTCAAGGGATCTTCTGGTGTTCCATAGCCTGCAGCTGTGCTTGATGAAACAATTACTAATCTTTCAAATTCCTTCTTAGCTGTTGAACAAATTTCCAAAAGATTTTTTGTACCAATAACATTAACTCGATCAAAATCCTCTTGATTGTATCCCTTAACAACACCAGCTAAATGAAAAATGTAATCTGATTTTTTAACATGCTTCTGCATAGATTTCTTATCAAGAATATTACCTTCAATAATTTTGACATTTTTCAATGAAGGATAAATATTCTCTAGTAAATTGCAATCTGTTCCTTTGAGAATGTAAGCAATTGTTTCAAAATCTTGTTCTGCAAGATATTTTATGAGATAGCTTCCAATGAAACCATTGGCACCTGTTATAAAAGCAGTTTTCTTTTTCATACAATTAACCTACCCTATTGTATCTTTTTAGTTCTAAAGTATTTTCCCGAATAGTTATTTATTTTGGGATAAAAGATAAAAGCAACAAATACAATTGTAATATAGAATTTTAGTAGCCTGTGGGAGGGTTATAATGAAAATGCTTTTTCCTAGAAAAAGAATTAGAAAGCGAAAAATTAATACATTCATAATTGCCTTAGTTTTAGTCTTTTCATTTACAAGTATCAATATTTTGCAATCCCACGAAGAATTATTAGTAGCTCCAAGAAAAAAATGTCAGCTTGAAGCATCAAGTATTGTAGATCCAATTGTTTTAACACCAAATCACTATCGTTATGGATTAATAGGAACATGTAAAGATAGAATAATAACAGATGTTTTCGTTGTAGGGAAATATGCTTATTGTGCAACTATTGAAGGTATTTCGATTGTGAATATTTCGGACCCGCTTCATCCAATAGAGGTTGGATTTTTAGACTTGGAATACTGGCTAGAACAAATTTATGTACAAGGCAATTATGCATATTTACTAAGTTATCGTTATCTGTGGATAGTTGATATTTCTGATGTTACAAATCCAATTGAGCTGGCAGAGTATAAACATGTAGCGGATCCCTATTATCATTACTTTTATGTAAAAGGGGATTACACATACATAACAGACTATTACTTTGGGTTGCAAATTCTCAAGACTAATAATCCTTCTGCTATAACAAAAGCAGGGGATTTAGCTTTAGGAGATTCTCGTGGAAACATCTATGTCCAATCTAATACTGCTTATATTACTCATTATGATGCTTTAGAGCTTGTTTATGTTAACAATCCTGCAAACCCCACTTTAACGACCACTTATAACGATGCATCTGGCTTTCGTGATGTTCGTGCTGTAGGAAATTACGTTTATACAACTAATTATAATGGATTTGTAATCTATGATGCAAGCAATATTTTAAATCCAGTAATAAAAGGAGTCTATCCCCAACAAAGATTAGATAACTGCTATGTCAATGGTTCAATGGCCTATTTGAGTACTTATGAATCGTACTTAATGGTTGGAGTAAACATTTCAGATCCTACAAATCCTAAAGGAATTGGAAGTTTTGTTACAGGCTCAACAGCAGTTGCAGGCTCTGCATCAGCTGTACAAGTTTGTGTTTCGGGTGAATTCATTTTCTGTTCAGCACATGAAAATGGTCTTTTGATAGTTGGATTTGATGCTGACAATGATAAACTAACGGATTACCAAGAGGAAATCCTTGGAACAAATCCCGAAAATTCGGACACAGACGGTGATGGGATGCCTGATTATTATGAACATTCCTGCGGTTTAAATCCACTAAACTCAACAGATGCAACCGGGGATCTAGATGGGGATGGTTTGACTAATATTGATGAATATAATCGTGGGACCTCGCCCATTAATGATGATACTGATTATGATGGGTTGTTAGATGGAGATGAAATTTTCATCTATCTCACAGATCCAAGATTGAGTGATACTGATTTTGACTCTTTGTCTGATGGAGATGAGTTACTAATCCATAAAACTGATCCGTTAGATGAAGATACAGACGATGATTTACTAACAGATGGAGATGAATATCTTGTCTACAATACCGATCCATTAGATGCGGATACAGATGACGATACTTTGACAGATGGTGCTGAAGTAAACGAATATAATACTAATCCTCTTGCAGCTGATACAGATGAAGATGGTTATACTGATGCAGAGGAAATCGCTGCTGGAACAGATCCCCTTGATCCAGATGATCAACCATTTGAAGCCACTGTTATTTACATAGTCGCTGGTTTTTGGTTGTGCTTACGCTAACACTAGTCCTTGCATATTTCTACCGCAAGAAAACTCCCACCAAACTAAGAGAAGAACAAGAAGAAATTACCGAAGAACAATGACTTATACCTGATCAAATTTCCCACTGTAGTAATTGTAAAAGCTGATTTTCAGAGTATCCAAGTAATGATCTAGAAATCGTATATTTCTACTGCGGGGTTTCTTATTCTCAGCTATATTATATGCTTTAATAATAGGTTCCAGTTTTGGTAGCTCAAACT
Organism: Candidatus Heimdallarchaeota archaeon; assembly: GCA_030671945.1. Lineage (GTDB taxonomy): Archaea > Asgardarchaeota > Heimdallarchaeia > JABLTI01 > JABLTI01 > JABLTI01. The sequence continues at coordinate 728 of DAOVHJ010000195.1, read as the reverse complement.
CCTCAACACTTTTACCTTCATTAATAGCTGATACAACATGAGTTTTTAATCCTTCAAAGAAAGATGTCTGCGATTTCAAGAATTCTTGTGGATTATGTACTAGATCTCCATGCCCTGGAACAATCACATCTAATTCCATTTTTTTGAATAATTCAAAAGCAGCAAGATATTCTTCAGGATTACCAGTTCTTTTTGGTTTATTTTGATAGAAACTCATAAATGGAAGACCAAAATTCACTGAACCAACAATAAAGAGATCCCCAGCAAATAGCACCATTTCTTTTGGAAAATAAGCTACACTAAAACCTACACTGTGTCCACCAACTTTAAGAAATTCCACAATTAAGTCGTTCTCTTCGAGTGTATATTTTTCTTCAAATGTTTCAACAGTAAATTTGCTTAGTCTAACAGATTGTGGCATGTTTTCTCTACATTTCTGACTCATTAAAAAAACACAATCAGAGAAAGCTTCTCTGCCATTTCTGTGGTCATTATGAGTGTGGGTAAAGAAGTGGTATTTTACTGGAACTTCAAAATGAGATTCTAGACCTTTTCGTAAGGCTGTTCCTACCTCTAAAGAATCTCCACTATCAATAGCTATTGAATAATTTCCCAAAGAGATTCCTCCTAAAATGCAAGATCTACTCACTCTTTGAGTTGAAGTATCAACAACTACATGCTTTGCAACAGATTCTAAATTCTCCACTTCAATCAATCTTAAATAAGTC
>DAOVHJ010000253.1 GCA_030671945.1 Candidatus Heimdallarchaeota archaeon | reverse complement strand
TTTGGTACACACATGGACTACACCAAACGGTTTAGAAACATTTAGTCTTGATACAACTACTTATACTGATGGAATCCATCAAATTAAAGTAATTGGAAACCCAACCATTGGAGATCCCATTATCGTTGAGCATGACTTTAACATTGTGAACTTGGATTGGTGGGGTATATTAATCTCAGAAGTTCGTTTTGATGCTGTTAATGAAACATATGGTGAATACTTTGAATTCTACAATGGCTTTAGTTTTGATGTAGCAATTGGAGGTTGGGAAGTAACAGATGATGATACTGACTCATATACAATACCTGCTGACACAGTATTTGTAGCTGATGACATACTAGTTTTCGTTCGAGATTCAGCTGTGTATACAACTGAAATGATTGATCTTGGCATTTCGTCTCCTGTATACGACTATGTTTACAATGGTCATTTGCTAGCTAATGCTGGTGATGAGTTAATTCTCAGCGGTCCACATGGAGAAATTGATGCTGTAGTCTGGGGAACTGGAACACATACAGGAACTACAGCTTGGACTGGATCCATTGATGATTCTCAAAGTTTACAACGAGATCCCGCTAACAGCGATACAGATGATTGCTCTGTTGACTTTATTGTAAGAGTTCCAAACCCAGGAACTGTTTATGTTACTGAAACACCATCAGGATTTATACCAGGATTCATCTTAAGCACAACTCTCTCCGCAATTGCCGTTGTTACAATAGTTGTCATTTTCAAAAAGCGCAAAAAGTAAACTTAAATATAAGGGAATTTGGTAAACCCAAATCCCACCTTTCTTTTCTTTTTCTTGTGGTTTTAGAATTATTATATTGGCTTACATAAACATTTTTTCATTCGCAAATCAAAGAAATTAAAAGTGTTTGCTGGTTTTATTTGCCAAACGGTATCCGCTCCTCTACCTGTCCCACCAACAGCTAGAACATCTTTGTTTATTGGAATAAGTCCTGCATCAGCAGCCATAAGTACAATTTCAGCACAAACCTTTGTTCCTTGTCCAAAAGTACGGTAAACCTCTGCTATTAATTCTGCAATTTGCCATGTTCCATGTTTTCTGCGAACTGCTCTGTCAACTCCAGCTAGAGCATGAGTTGTTGTTAAAACTGATATATCCTTCTTTTTCAATAAATCAAGTAATTCTTTGTCCATTTCATGTTCGCCCGGTTTAAGAAAACCGAAAACATGTGTTACAATAACAAGCTTCTCTGTATCAGTAAAGATATCAAGGGCTTTTGCTGCTGTGGTTCCTTTTGAAGTTGCTATGACTACTTTAGGAATTTTATATTCTTCCGAGTATTCATATGCAAGCTTTAAAGCTTTTTCTGTGTTTGCTTTTCCTTTTTCTTTAAAATAAACTATGGTATCTACTTCTGACATTTTTCTGACCAGCTTTCTTTTGATAATAATTGCTTGTAAGTGTTGAATACTAAACAGAGTAAAAAAGAGTTTTCATAGAAGAAAATTGATTAAATTTGTTATATTATCTCACAAATGAGTAACTTCTAGGTGGGGATCTTTCATTTTTATTTCTATCTGTTTTATAATCTCATTAACTGGTGTATTATTAAAATAGAGGAGATGACTTTTGCAATTACAATCTGATGACCCAAAGTTTTCGATAATTAATGATTTTTCTTGAAAGGTTCTTGTGATTTGATCAACTACATTGCACTCAATTTTATGATCTGATAGTATTTCCCCATAGGCTTTGATTTTCACAAAGTTATCATTTAACAGATAATCTATGTGCCAAAATATCTTCTTTTCTTGCTTGATATGACGAGTAATCCTTTTCTCCAAACCTCCGGGTCCAAAAGCTGATCCAACATAGATATAATTACCTTGTTGAAACAACTTGCATCCAAGTGCACCAATTGTCAAACTGATATCTTTTTGTATAAATAAAAAAAGAAGATAGGTTCCCCTATTTTCAGACAAGTTTCCACCCTTTCTTAGATTTGTTAATCAATTGATTATTTCCAGAGAAATCGAGGTACTTCATAGAGGAATTCGCAGCCATCTTTCCTAGCTACAACATCATCTTCTATCCTCACACCAAATTCGCCTTCAATGTAGATTCCCGGTTCAATAGTATGACACATTCCTTCTTTTAGGAGGAGTTTATTCCCATTCACCATGTAGGGGGCTTCATGACCTTCAATTCCGATTCCATGACCTAATCTGTGTGTGAAATATTTGCCAAATCCCTCTTTTGTAATAACTTCACGGGCAGCTATGTCAACATCTTCGCATTTTACTCCTTCCTTTGAAGCTTCGAATGCAGCTCTATTTGATCTGTAGACTATATCATAGATTTTTTTGAATTTCTCACTTGGTTCTCCAATAACTGAAGTTATTGTAATATCACCCATGTAACCTTTGTACCAAGGTCCAGCATCAATTAGTAAAACATCATTTTTCTCAATTGTTCGTCCAGTTGGAGAGCCATGAGGTAATGCAGAATTTGGTCCGGATTGAACAAGTCCAAAAGCAGGTCTCCCATACTTTGACAATTCTTCTGAAATTAGCTTAGACACATCAGTTTCAGTCATGCCAGGAGTTACTTGTTCAAATGTTTTGATAATAGCATCTGAAGCTATTTTTGTAGCTTCTTGCATTAATTTAATTTCTCCCTCTGATTTTATTATCCGAGCAGCTTGCACTACTTTTGTAGCATTGACAAATTTCGCTTTGGGCAGATTTTTTTGTATTCTTAGAAACCAATCAAACCAGAGTTTATTGTCAAGAGAAATTTGTTTGTTTTCTAGATTAAGATCAGTTGCTATTTTCCCTAATAATTTAAACGGATCTTCATCTTCTTCCCATGTTTGAATTGTCCCAAATTGTACTCCTTTTTTTATTCTACTTTTTTCAAAACTGGGACAAATAAAAATTGGATCACTATCTTTTTGGAGAATTACACAAGTTAATCTTTCACTAGCATGAGCCATTAGTCCTGTTGCATAAAACAAATCAACACCTGGAAAAAGGATTAGCCCGTTTGACCCAATGGAACCCATTAGTTCTTTTAATCTCTTTTGACGTTCTTCTAACATTTTTTTCATCTCAAAATATTGCAAGAACTACAATAACCTATTCTTAATTAAAGTTACTTTCAATTTAAGTCAACTAGATTTAAGAAATAGAGCTGATGGCTTCTTCTAAAGCACTAACAAAATCTGGTGATAATTCGTTTTGCTCAGTTATAGCATTCTTAAAAGTAAATCCTGAGCGATGTATATGACCTCCTCCTCCAAATTTTGCTGCGATTGCTGCGACATCACATTTTTCACTTCTTAAACCAATTCTGAAATTTGTTGTGTCTATTGCTGCAAGTATATCTTCCTTACAGATTTCTGAAAGATATTTTGTGACTTTACCTCGAGGTAGTAAAGCTGATTCTGCAATAGCAATTGTTTTTCCTGAAAGATTTAAGACTTTTAAGGAATTACGAATTCTATCTTTCTCAGCTTCAAACATTTTGTATGCTTCTAAATACTCTTGGAAAAATTCTTCGTCTTCAAATTTACCAGCAATGAACAAGTCTCTTATTCTTACTAAATCTTTCATTGACATTCTGTGGAAATCTATTAGTGTATAGAAAATAGTAGTAAGCCTATCATGAATTTCATAATCACCGTTATGACCTATTTCTGCGATCTTTTTCGATATCTCATCATTAGGCATAAAACGTCTTTGAACTAAGATTGAAGCAGAAACTTCTGTATCATGAATGAATTCATCCATTACTTCAAGTAATAATCCTTTGATTTCTTCTGGTGCTTTGTGATGGTCTATCCAAATTTTACGAGCTTTCAACTTTTTTAAAGGTTCGATTATTTTCTGTATTATTCTACTGTTTAAACCAATATCACTAATGATTAATACATTTGGTTTTTCAGCAATTGCTTTTTCAAATACCTCTTCAAAATTATAGTAATCAGCTAAAAATCCGATTGGTTCAATCTTTAACTCCCTAAAATATCTAAAGATAATTGCTTGTGCACCTATACCATCAGGATCGATTTGATGAGATATTGAAACAACCTTAATTTTTGCCATAGTAATAATTTAAAAATCTCTTTCTTTTTAATTTTCTCTATTCGTAAAAAAATACAAATCCGAGTCGCAAGAACAATACTCGTTCTTTAACAATAATTTAAATAGGTAATTCTAGTCGAGGCGAATTAACAAAAGCTGCAAATAGTTGAAGAAATCTATGATTCTCGGACAGATTTCCAACACAAGCTGCCTGTAATGGTGTGTTTAAGATGAATATTATTAGAACTAGTGTAATGGGTTTGAGTTCACTAGGAGCATTTGGTGTAGCAACTGAAAAATTTGCCATTATTTCAGAAATGTGGCCACAGAAAG
>DAOVHJ010000047.1 GCA_030671945.1 Candidatus Heimdallarchaeota archaeon | reverse complement strand
TCAACATTCATGACGCTTCTTACAAGACTGCTGAAGAATTCGGTTCTCCAGGAAACTATGTTATTGGTGCTAATATCGCTGGTTTCTTGAAAGTCGCCAAAGCAATGCTTGCACAAGGTATAATTTAAACAATTAATTTAATCAAGGGCAATTTTTTCTTTGCCCTTTTAACTTCTTTTTTCTATTTTCTGTTTCTCTTGAATAATTTTGAGAATATAGAAGCAAAGCATTTTCTCATAATTATAAGAATTAATTCTAAAGAGTTTGCGAAAGTTTAAATTCAGAAATAGCATCATTTATTCGTAAATAAAAGATAATTGAAGTGATCTAGTTTGAATGTAGAAAAATTCAGAGAGCATTTAGTAAAAAACAAAATGGACAAGAAAAGAATAGAAGATTATATAGGAAGATTGCTGGAATATCAAGAATATCTTGAGAAACAGAAACAAACAATTGAAACTGTAGATGTTAACGAGTTAGTGAATTACACCGAAATCCTTGTCAAACAAGATAAGGATTCTGTGCTTGAATTTTTACGTGCTCTAATGAATTATGCTTATTATGCTAAAAGAAATGATTTTATCGAAGCATCATTGGATATTGCTGAATCATACAATGCGATGGATAATCTTTACGAGAGAATCGCTGAATGGCATGGGGCAGCTACTCGAGATGAAATTTTCAAGGGATTAACCATTCCTTCCTTAGGTGTTCGCCCTGAAAAGAAACCAGAATTTACAAAGATTGTTTTGAAGCGTGTGGAAGAAAAACTCGGAGAAGATAAATTAATTGCATTGCTTAAGCCATGCTTACACCAAGGATTAGGTGGGGATTTAGATAAGGATCGCAAGGATTATCATGAATTAGGGATAGATGCTTTTCTTGAAAAGAAGCGACAAGATAGAGTAAAGGAGTTTGAGAAGCATAGAGACGATGGAACCCCAGCATTTGCTCAAATAGTGGATGATGACGTTGTTGAATACGTGAAAAACAATGCAACATCAGGACTTGGTAAAAGAGAAGGCAATATTATCTATGTAACCAAGAATCCTTACCAAATAAAGAGATCACTAGAAACTGACGATTTGAGAATGAAAAGGTTTTATGTTTGTTTCTGCCCTTGGGTTCGTGGGGCAATTAAAGATGGATCTGAGCATGAGGTTTCGAAACATTTCTGTCAATGTAGTGGTGGTTGGTACAAAGGTTATTACGAGCAATTATTCGAGCAACCAATCAAGATCGAACCATATGAGACTGCACTAAGTGGATTTCCTTACTGCAAATTTGTTGTTCACTTGCCTGAAAATGTAATTATTAAGGAAGACTAAAAGAAGCAATTCCCTTTTCAGAAGAATTTTTTTACCCTTCTGACTTCTTTTTTCTAATTTCTGATTCTTAATGATGATTTTAAGAAAACACGTTAGAATCATAACATTTTTATTGAATCTTTGGAAATCTTTTCGCGATTTTAATTTGAGCTCAGAGGAATTACTGAATGTATGAAATTGTAAAGAAAGAATGGCTTCATGAAGTTATTTTCCTGATAGAGATTAAAGCTCCAGCAATCGCTAAGAAGATTCGTGCAGGTAATTTTCTGGTCTTGCGAATGCGAGAAGGAGCAGAAAGAATCCCTATCACTGTTGCGGAGTACAATAGAGAGAAAGGAACTGTTACATGTATTATCCAAGTTATAGGACAATCCACTAAACTTCTGGCAACGTTAGAAGAAGGGGATCACATAAAGGACGTAGTAGGACCACTAGGCAAAGCAACTGAAGTCGAGAAATACGGAACTGTTGGAATTGTCTCAGGAGGTTTAGGCATTCCTTTAGCAAACCTAGTAGCTAAAGAATTGAAAGAGGCTGGAAATAAGGTCATTGGAATGGTTGGAGCAAGAACAGAAGACCTACTCGTTTGGGAAGAAGAAATGTCTCAATACTGTGAAGAAATGCAATACTGTACTGATGACGGATCCAAGGGAATGAAAGGATTTACTACTCATTTATTAGAAGAAAAAATAGCAGAACTTGCAAAAGAGAAGAAGAAACTAGACATGGTATTTACAGTCGGACCAACTATAATGATGAAATTCGTAACTCAAATAACAAAGAAACACGGAATACCAACAATTGCAAGTCTTAATCCAATCATGGTGGACGGTACCGGAATGTGTGGAGCTTGTCGAGTTACTATTGATGGCAAGATCCAATTTGCTTGTGTCGATGGTCCTGAATTTGATGCTCATAAAGTTGATTTTGATGAGCTCATTACTCGTTTAGCTCAATATAAAAATCAAGAAAAAGTTGCTCTTGACAAATACGAGAAAGAATGTGGAGGAAAACACAAATGACCGAGGAGACAAAAGAACGAAGAGTCCACAAGCGAAGTGAGAAAACACCAGTCAAAACTAAAATGAAAGAGCAAAAACCAAAGGTTCGAGTCAAGAACTACTTAGAAGTTCCTTTTGGTTACACTGAAGCCGATGCAGTTTTGGAAGCTGAACGATGTTTGCATTGTCGTCGAGCTTTTTGTCAAGAAGGTTGTCCAGTTGACATTGATATTCCTGGTTTCATTGATGCTATCCTTCAAAAAGATTTCAAGAATGGTATTAAGATTATCAAAGAAACAAATGTTCTTCCTGCTATTTGTGGTAGAGTTTGTCCTCAAGAATCACAATGTGAAGCTGCTTGTCTTTTAGGTAAGAAAGAAGGTTGGGATCCAGTTGGTATTGGTCGTTTAGAACGTTTCCTTGCTGATTGGGAACGTGAACATGGAATAACCACTCCAGAAATAGCTAAATCCACTGGCAAGAAAGTTGCCGTTGTTGGATCTGGTCCTGCAGGACTTGTTGTTGCTGCTGATATGGCTCGTTTAGGTCACAAGGTTACTTTATTTGAAGCCTTCCACAAAGCAGGTGGAGTATTAATTTATGGTATTCCTGAGTTCAGATTACCAAAAAAGATTCTTGCAGAGGAAGTTGAAACTTTAGAAAAAATGGGTGTAGAGATCAAGTATAATACTGTTATTGGTTTAACCCACAGTCTTGATGAGCTTTTCAAAATGGGTTATAACACCATTTTCTTGGGAACAGGTGCAGGATTACCTCGTTATCTTGGTATCCCTGGTGAAAGCTTGAATGGAGTCTATTTTGCTAATGAGTTCTTAACTCGAGTAAATCTCATGGAAGCTTACAAATTCCCAGAAGGCTCCGATACTCCCGTGCACATTGGAAAGAAAGTTGTCACTATAGGTGCAGGCAATGTTGCTATGGATTGTGCTCGAACTGCTTTACGCCTTGGTGCTGAAAATTCATATATTGTTTACAGAAGATCAATCAATGAAGCTCCAGCCAGACAGGAAGAAATTCACCATGCTCAAGATGAAGGTGTTGAATTCCATTGTTTATCTAGTCCTCTTGCTATCATGGGAGATGAAGATAACAATATTATTGGTCTTGAATGCCAAGAATGTGAACTTGGTGAACCTGATGAGTCAGGCAGATGTAGACCTATGCCTATTGAGGGAGCATGCTTTGACATTGAATGTGACACACTGATTATTTCAATCGGTCAAAGACCAAACCCACTTGTGCCTAGAAATACTCCTGGTTTAGATACTCACCGATGGGGTGGAGTCATCGTTAATGAAGAAACAGGAGAAACTTCCATTCCGGGCGTCTATGCTGGTGGAGACATTGTTACTGGTGCTGCTACCGTTATCCTAGCAATGGGAGCTGGTAGAACAGCAGCAAAAGCAATGCATGAATATATGATCAATGAGAAATGAATTGATAGTTGATGTTTTTTCCATCAATTATTTTTTCTTATTTTTTTTCTTTTTGCATAATCAAGATGTGAAATAACCTTTTAGAATATTAAACAGAAGGTTAAAATTGAACTAAATAGTTAATTTATCTGATTTAGCTGATAAGTATACAAGAAGAGTGGAATGAGTAAAATTTAGTCGTAATTTTTTTAACTATAAGATTTGATGTGAATATTTATGGATGACCCAATTGAACTTGAAGTATTAGACCGAAATAGTATTTATCCAAACAAAATGTTACTTGATTATCTAAATAAGAAGCAACCATTGTTTGATTTTCTCAAGAAAAGCCCGAAAAAGTTCCATTCTGTAAAATTTAATGGAGATAGATCGTTACTTAAAGAAATTTTATTGAAATACAATAAGTCAATAAATGCTCATGAGGAGACAATAAAAAATATAGAACAAATTGAAAATGAAGATGTTTATTTTGTAGTAACAGGTCAACAACCAGGATTTCTGTCCGGACCATTGTATACCATATACAAAACATTCGCTGCAATAAATTATGCAGAGAAATTTAGCAGTGATAAAGTAAAATTAATTCCTGTTTTTTGGAACGCTTCCGAGGATCATGATGTAGAAGAAGTAAATAATATTAGAATTCTTAATAGACAAAATGAAATTGTTCCACTTGTTATTGATGCTTCTGGAGCATTAGGTAAAAGCTTGGAAAAAATTCAACTGCACAAAAACAAATGCAATGATATCATTTCTACCATGCTTGAAACTTTCCCAGAAACAGATTTCACTGATATGTTGTTTAATGATATAATTAAACCAGAATTAGAAAAATCAGAAATGTGGGGGGACTTTTTCGGTCGGATTATGACCAGATTATTTGGTAAATGGGGTTTAGTTTTATTAGAGCCCTGGATTTTCAGACCACACCTTACCGATTATTTTTCCAAACTTATTGAGAAACCAATTCATTATAATCAAATCTTTCTAAATACAACCAACCAATTATTCGATTTGGGTTATAAACCAAAAATGCATAAAAAAGAAAATATTGTTGGACTTTTCTATATTGATGAAGAGAATTATAGAAACACAATAACAATTGATAAGAAAGGAGCTTATCACATTTCAAATGGTTCAACTCTCACTAAAGAACAAATTATGGATGAATTGCAGAGTAAGCCAGAGAGGTTTAGCACTAATGCTATCTATCGACCCTTAGCTCAAGATATTATGATGCCAACACATATTTTTGTTGGTGGACCATCAGAAATTGGTTATCATATACAAATAAAGGATCTCTATCCAGAATTTGGATTGAAACAGCCAAATATACAATTCAGAATGGGAGCTACCGTTCTAGAACGACATATTAATCGCATTGTTGAGAAATATGATGTGAATCTAGCTGAACTTAAAGACACAAATAAACTTACATCCCGCTTATTAAGAGCTGAAAATAAAGAATTCTTAACAAGTTATTTTGATCAAATTACAGACGCTCTTGATGGCATGAATAAAAATCTCACAGATGTCAGTCAAGAATTAGGGAAACGAGCTGAAGGAAGAAAGCAAAACATCATGAAGGAGCTTACCAACATCGAACGAATGTACTTGAAATATGTGAAAGATGATAATCAAGTTTTACAAGCACAACTCCAAAAAGCAAAAGCTTATGTGTTTCCTGATGAGAAACCTCAAGAAAGAATTTTTAACATCTTCCAATACTTGAACAAGTACTCAATAAATATGTTAGATTGTATGAAGGATTTAATGACAAAAGTTGATCCTGGAAATCATGTGGTGTTGAAATGTTGGATGTTTTAGTGTTTGCCCCTCACCCAGACGATGCAGAATTGGGTGCTGGTGGAGCTATTGTTAAAGCAATAGGTGCCGGTTTAAAGGTTGGAATTATTGATCTTACTGCTGGCGAAATGGGATCACTAGGAACAAAAGAAATTAGATTAGTAGAAGCAGAAGAAGCTCGAAAAGTATTAGGAGTAGAACTCCGTCAAAATCTCGGATTTCCAGATGCCTTTTTACCCTTTGAGGATAAGAAAGAAGCAGCATTAAAAATTGCAAACAAAATAAGAGAATTCAAACCTAAAATTGTTTTAATGCCATATTGGGAGGATCGTCACCCAGACCATATAGCAACTTCTTTTCTTGTTTCAAAAGCTTGTCACTTTGCAAAACTGAAGAACATAAAATTAGATCATCCAAAACACAAAGTGAAACATAGAATATTCTATGAGCTTAATGGACAGTCGAAGTACACTTTTCTATTAGATATTAGTAAAGAGTTCCAGAAGAAGAAAGAAGCTATTATGAGTTTTAAGTCGCAATTCAAAGAGTTTTCAATGGAATACCTACCATTTCCAGTAGAAGAGAGATGCAAATATTATGGCTCAATGATTGAAGCAGAATATGCTGAAGCGTTCCATATGAAAGAACCACTAGTTTTGAAAGATTGGACTACTCTTCTCTAGATATTAAAACAAACCTCGAGATGTGTAAAATGAAAGTCGGAATTATTAATTACCCTACATTTGGTGGTAGTGGCATAGTAGGAACAGAATTAGGTTTAAAGTTAATGGAACGAGGTCATGAAGTTCATTTTATTTCTTATCAGCTTCCTGAGCGATTGAAATTAGAAGAGAAATTCATCTTTCATGAAGTCAATATTTTATCTTATCCTCTTTTCAAATACAAACCGTATACTATCATTCTTGCTTCAATGTTATCAAAACTGCAAAAAGAAGAACAAATAGATGTTTTTCACGCGCATTATGCAATCCCCCACTCTATCTCACTGCACATGGCAAAACTAACTGATCCTAATATGAATATAATTTCAACTTTACATGGTTCAGACATACATTTGTTAGGTCTTGATGATGCATATAAACCGATTTTGGAAAACAGTTTGAATAATCATGATGCTCTAACTACTGTTTCAAAGTTTATGACCAAATTCATTGATGAACATTATAGCATCGAAAAGGATATTCAAGTCATCTATAATTTTGTAGATCCCGAGAAATTCTCACATATCAAGAAACCTGAAAAAGATGAGATTGTTTTATCTCACGTTTCAAATTTCCGACAAGTAAAGCGATCTCCAGACATTATTAAGGCATTAGCACTTGTTGTCGAAAAACATCCTACCGTAAGATTAGAAATGATAGGCCAAGGACCAGAATTAGAATACTGTCGTGATTTAGCTATTACAATGGGTTTAAAGGATAATATCACGTTTCGAGGTAGTTTGCTCAATGTTCCAAGAGTTCTCTGTTTCACAGATATCTTTCTCATCCCATCAGCGATTGAGAGTTTTGGATTAGCTGCTTTAGAAGCAATGTCATGCAAAATTCCCGTGATTTCATCAAATGCAGGTGGTCTTCCAGAAGTCAATATCCATGAGAAGTCTGGTTTTGTAGTTGAAACTGGAGATGTAGAAGGACTAGCTGAAAGCATTATAACACTCGTAAATGACGAGGAATTAAGAAAGAAATTTGGTAAAGAGGGCTCTCGAATTGCTCGAGAGAAATTCCATCCAGATATAATCGTACCTCAATATGAGGAATTATACAAAAAGGTCATTGAAAAATAAAAATGACATAAAACTAGGAAAGTAATTCTAGTCTGTTTTTTCATCTCTTCCATAAAGTAAGTCTAGTTATGACTATAATGATAATTGGTGCAGCTAAAAGCAAGCTTCCAATAAACCACCACTGCCACGACCACAAACCACGCTCAGGATACGGTATAACCGGAACAATGGGTATAAGCTCAACATGCAGAACGACATGAGCACCAGTATAGGTCTTGAATTCATTATTCAGATAATATGCAGCAATTGGTTGACCAGTTGATTGTTGTCCAGAAGTATGACAGTGAACTGTAAAATTATATGAATAGGTCATCAGATGATCGAATTTTGCCCAAGTAATATTAATGTAAGTAGAATTCCACCAGAAAATTGGAGTTGTTGAATTTTCATCTGCAAGTAAGTATTGAGTGAGATTGTAGTTTGTTATATTGTAATTGTTAACATTAACGTGTGTGATGTTAAGTGCAACATCGTCATTGTTTATCTCTATTGTAACATTTCGCAAACTTTCAGATGTGTTCAAGTAATGTTTGAAGAAGCCAGTAATTGTCACATTATCTCCAACATATGGATTAACATCTTCTGCTGCGACATAGAGAACTAGAGTATCAATTGGAGGTATGGATTGGGCTGTATTCACGCTATAAGCAACGACTAAACAGGTTAAGGCAATTGTTAGGCTAATGGTCAGATATTTGCTTCGTTTCAAATTCTTTTCACATCAAATGTTGGTCGAATCTTTTGGATAAACGCGTATTAATAAATGATTCGTAGATATAGGAAATTACTGATAACTGATGAATTACTTTGCAGTGTTTAATCTTTTAATAATATTACGATTTTTTTGTTTTCTGTTTTTAACCAAATTATATCGTAAATAGTTGCTCTGACGAAAAAGACCTCTTTCGAAGTTCTTTTATAGTGTGGGTTAATAATTTCAATTTATCACATTATGTCGATAAGGATTTGGTTAGAAATAGCATAATTAAATAAACTTATAATAGGTTACAACCAAAGACTGAATAGTCAATATTCACCGACGCAAAATCTTAGAAGGTGTCAAATTGCAACGAAAAGATGAACAAGTTTCAAGAGAAGACTTACTCTCAGTTATTGGTTTTGGGGCAGCTGGTGGGAGAAACACCGAACTTAATAATATGTTAAAGGAATTAGAATCTTCTGTTCCTGAGATTGAAGCCGCAGCAGTAGTAAGTGTAGAAGGTCTACCAATCGCATCAGCATTACCAAGAGATATTGAAGAAACAAGATTAGCAGCTATGACTGCAGCAATGCTCTCATTAGGTGAAAGAGTAATTGAGGAAATGCGAAAAGGACGTATTGAGCGAGTATTTGTAGAAGGTTCTGAGGGAACCATTATATCAATGAACGCTGGTCCAAACGCAGTTTTGACATGTAGCTCACGAAAAGATGCAAAACTAGGATTAATCTTTTTAGAAATGGGCAGAGCAGCAAGAAAAATTGCTGATGTTCTTTAGATTCCAAATATGTATTTTGCTTCTAGCAACATTTTTATCATTATTTTGTTCTTTCAGACGAATGTGAGATCAAATAGAAAGTTTTCCTATTAGTAATTTTCTAATATAAAGAAAGAGGATTATTTACTATGGCAAATAATGAATTTCTTTTATTGAGACATGCTCGAACTGAGATATCAAGCAAAGTACCTGTTTCAAAATGGAATTTATCTAAAGAAGGTTTCAAAGAAGCTGCACAATTAGCTTTAGTAAAAGAATTCAATGATTTTGATATTATTATCTCATCTTGTGAAGTAAAAGCCAATTTAACAATACATTCCCTTGCAATGAGTATGGCAAAACCTATAGTGCAATTCTGTGAGTTTGATGAATTAAATAGAGATTCAGGAGGGTTCGTAAAAACAACGGATGAATATAATCTAAATGTGAAACGATGTTTGAGTGAATTAAACAAGTCTGTTAATAAATGGGAGAAAGCATCTCATGCATTGAGTCGGTTTTCCAAGAAGATTGACGAACTTGATGAATTGTATGAAAACAAAAAAATCCTAATTTCATCTCATGGTATTGTAATCAATCTTTATTTTGCCAAGGTTTTAAATCAATTAGACATTGTATATAATCGCTGGAAAAAAACAACTTTTTGTGATTTTGTCATTATAAAAAATGGTTTGGTAGTAAAGGATATAGCAAAACTTTAGATAATTAGCTTAATTTATAATAATACATAAAATACGTTGAATCTCGATTATGAGATAACAGTTAAATAATTTCCATATAAAATTTGATGAAGTAAAATAAGCACTAATCAATGTTGTTGATCTGAAATGAAATTACAATCACCAATTTATAGATTCTATGAAAAAAGACTTTGGAGTCAAATAAAGAAAGGACCCAAACCTCAACACATAGGAGTAATTTTAGACGGCAACAGGAGATTCGCTAAGAAGAAAGGATTGGATGCAAAAGAAGGGCACTTCTTTGGAGCAGAAAAAGTTGATGAACTTTTAATATGGTGTTTAAGATTAGGAATTAAAATAATTACTCTTTATGTTTTCTCAACTGAAAACTTTAATCGTACACCAGAAGAAGTAGAGAAAATAATGGAGTTACTAATAAAGAAACTCCACAAAATTAATTCTGATCCTATGATTGTTGATAATCAGGTTAAAGTAAAAATTATTGGTCGACGCGATACTCTTACTGATAAAATATTAAAATTGATTAATGATATCGAAGAAAAAACTAAGAATTATGATCAGCATATTCTGAACGTTGCTCTTAGCTATGGTGGAAGAGCTGAAATTGTAGATGCTGTGAGAAAAATCGCTACTAAAGTTCAAAAAGAAGAAATCAATATTACTGATATAAGTGAAGAAACAATAAACGACCATCTTTACACAGAAGGTATCCCTGATCCTGATTTAATAATTAGAACCTCTGGTGAAGAAAGGTTAAGTGGATTTTTACTCTGGCAAAGTGCATATTCTGAATTATACTTTACAGATATTTATTGGCCAGCTTTCAGAAAAATTGATCTTTGGAGAGCTATAAGAATATACCAGCAAAGAGAACGACGATATGGTAAGTAGTGAGTAGAAAAAAGTTTCAATGGTGAAATGGATGTTAAATAGAGTTGGAAAAGCCCTAAGAATTATAACAGATGACGATAAGAAGAAAATTGCTCTTATAATTGATGGTCCTACAATACTACCTGATTTTGATCTAAAAAAATTAAGCGTAATAACAGATTCATTGATGGAAATTGGAGTTACAAGAGCTGGTAAAATAATTACAGATAAACAATTATCACAAGATGAATCAGAATTGATAAATTCATTTGGATTTCATGAAGAAATTGTTGGGAGTGATGTAGATATTCATGTAGCTATTAATGCTTTGGAATATATGAATTCTAGTTCAATAGATATTATAGGAATTGGAACTACAGATCCAGGTTTGTTCCCAGTATTCTCTCGAATAAAACAAAATAAACAGCTTCTAATCATATCTTGGCAGAAAAATGTAACACCAGCTATGGAAGCAATTGCTGATTTTGTTTTGGATTTAGATTATTTAGAATAAATCCCTGTTAATTCAAAGTTGGAATGATTAT
>DAOVHJ010000059.1 GCA_030671945.1 Candidatus Heimdallarchaeota archaeon | reverse complement strand
AGACAATGTAGACCTTAAGAAATGTAAAGAACGAGGAATTACTGTTCGAAATACACCAAATGCAACAACAGATACTGTTGCGGAATTAGCACTTGCTTTTATGTTTGCCTTAGCCCGTAAGGTTGTACAAGGAACAACTACATTACGTAAGGGTGAATGGGCTAAAAAGCAACTAAAAGGATCAGAATTACTTGACAAAACATTAGGTATTGTTGGGTGTGGTCGTATTGGCTCTGCCTTAGCTCGTAAATGTGATGCCCTTGGTATGAATATCATTGGCTGTGATGTAGTTCACATCAGCGAAGCATGTGTTGATCAATGTGAAATGCCGGATGTATTTTCGAAAGCTGATTTCATTTCATTACATCTACCACTATTACCAAAAACAAAACACATCATCAATGAAGAAGCAATGGCTAAAATGAAGGACGGAGTTTTCATAATCAATTGTGCTCGTGGTGGAACTATTGATGAAAAGGCACTTTATAAAGCAATCAAAAGTGGCAAAGTCAGTGGAGCAGCACTTGACGTCTGGGAGAAGGAACCAGTAGATTTGGAATCTTCCAAAAAATTACTTGAATTAGACCAAGTAATCGGTAGTCCCCACATCGGAGCTCAAACTGCAGAAGGTCAAGAACGAGCAGGAATACAAGTAGCAGAAGCAGTTATTGAAGAATTGAAAAAGCTTTAAAATGCTTAATTCTAGAATTTCGTGACAGAATTACACAGGAGCTAAAGAAGTAATTTCTTTAGCCCATTATAATTTTTCTAAAATGGACGTGTAAATAATAGATGGTAGAAATTAGACCCTTTAAAGGAATCAGGTTTACCAAAAAAGCAGGAAAATTAGAAGATATTGTTGCTCAACCTTATGACAAGATTACAGAAGAAATGCAAGAAATGTATTATGCGAAATCAGATTATAATTACTGTCGATTAACTTTACCAATTGAAGAAAATCGATATGAAGTATCTAAACAAAGAGTAGAGAAATGGTTTAGTGAAGGAATTTTCAAGCAAGATGAAGAACCAGGCTTATATGTTTATTTCCAAGATTTTGAGCTCTTTGGAAAGAAACACATTCGTAAAGGATTCTTTGCAGCAGTGAAATTACATCATTTCGATGAAGAAATAGTTCTTCCTCATGAATGGACTCACAAAGGACCGAAGATTGATCGCTTAAACATGTTAGTAGCAACTCAGAAATTCCTTGAACCTGGATTCATGTTATATAATGATCCTGAAAAAATAACAATTACAATTTTTGATGAAGTTGCTAAAGAAGAGCCTGTAATGGATGTCATAGATAATTTAGGCGTACGCAATCGAGTTTGGAAGATTACTGATCAAAAATCTATAAAAACAATCCAAGATGTCTTTGAAAATCCTCCTGGGCAAATTGTTATTGCGGATGGACACCACAGATATGAAACTGCATGTGGTTATAGAGATGAATTACGAAAAACAAGAAAGGGTTGGACAGAAGATGATGCAGCAAACTTTAGAATGACTCTTCTTGTTGCTGTTCAAGATGAAGGATTAACGATATTACCAACTCATCGAGTTTTGGACAAATATGAAATCGATGAAAATGCATGGAAAGATATCAAAGAAATCTTTGATGTTAAGGAAATCAAGTTAAGTGAGATTCAAAAATTCATGGATTCTTATAAACAACATGCTTTCACAATTTATACTAAAGGTAAAGCATACGGAATCGTTCTAAAAGATCCGAAAATCATTGATGATTATGTCAAAGAAGAACATGCTGAAAGCTATAAAATGCTTGATGTAGTAATTGTTCGAGAAGTAATCTTTAATGGTATTTTGAAAACTCAGAACCTAAAGATTGATGAAGATATTTTCTATATTCGATGGATTAAAGATGTACTAGCAAAAGTTGATGATGGAAAAGCTACTATTGCCGTTATTATGAATTCCACTAAAGCAGAACAAGTTCTTGATGCATCTAAGAAAGGCGAACGAATGCCTCAGAAGTCAACTGATTTCTATCCGAAGATGATCTCAGGTTTAGTTATGGAAGATATCTCTGAAGGAGAAAAACTGTTGTAAAAATTACAGCGGTTATTATTCTTTCTTAAACAAACTCTTATATACTTAAGAATATCGAAAAACGAGTAGAAATAACAGAAACTGAATGAAGTGATAAACATGCCCCATGAAATTAAAGATTTAACAAAATTGGACGATATCATTGCTCAATCAACAGAATGCAGAGTAAAGAGAATTGGCGACATGGTAAAAATAAAATTCAGAACAAAGAAGAAACTCTATACCATTAAAGTTTCTGTAAGTGAAGCTGAAGCTATTCGAGCTAGAATTTCAGTTCCAATTGTCGATTATTAGTTCTATTGTAAAAAAAAGTTAAGTTATTCCCTTTTAGGGAATACTATTCTTTCTAATTTTATTGTGTTAATCCTTGGAACTTTGTTAGTTGTTTAATAACATCATTGCGCTCCATATCGGTATTGCAATATTTGCATCTAATTTTTAGTGGTTCAATGCTTTTGACATAGTAGGTTTGCATGGATGGTTCTCGAGCATTTGTTATACATTTTGGATTGATGCATTTTGGAAATCCACTGACTTCTTCTGGCAATTCAACATCGAATTTATTGACAACTTTGAAATCCTTAATCTCATTTATTGTTGCATTGGGACTAATTAATGCAATTTGATTGATCTCAGTTCTCTCAAGAAACCTGTCTTCTATTTTCACTATGTCTTTTTTCTCCTGCCTTTTGCTAGGAACATTCATTGATAAAGTTGCTACAGTTCCTTCTAAACCAGTAATTCCTAACATTTCAAGAACAATTAATGCAGTTCCAGCTTTGATATGATCAATTACTGTTCCTTCTTTGATCTTTGATACTTTTAACTCAGACTCAGAAACTTCTTTTGACATTTTCATTCAATCCTTTCGTTAATTTTCCTGTTGAAACCTCACACTTTTCCTCCTAGTATGAGATTTAATAATGCCATTCTGACAATAACTCCGTTAAACATTTGTCTGAAGTAAACAGCATGGACTGTATCGTCAACATCATAAGCTATTTCGTTTATTCGTGGCAAGGGATGAAGAATTGGGATTGGTCCTTTAGCTTTCTCAAGTAATTTTTTATTCAGAACAAATGCATCCTTAACTTTCGCATATTCTGATTCTTGAGCAAATCGTTCCTTTTGGATTCTAGTCATATAGATGGCATCGGCTGTTGGAACAATTTCCATTAAGGATTCTCCTTCTGTAAATTCGTTTCCAGCATCTCGCAAATCAGATTTAATTTCCTCACCAATTCTGAGGGACGGTGGTGAAACAAAATCAATTTTGACTTTTTTGAATTTAGATAAGGTGTAAGCTAAAGAATGAACTGTTCGACCGTACTTGAGATCTCCGACCATAGCTATTCGTTTTCCTTCTACCTTCTTTAGTTCCTTTTTGAGTGTATACAGATCAAGTAAAGCTTGAGTAGGATGTTCTTCCGCACCACTACCACCATTAATTATTGGGATACTTGAGAATTCCGCTGCGAGTCTTGCAGAGCCTTCCATAGGATGTCTCATTGCAATTATGTCACAATAATTCGCAATCGTTCTAATGGTGTCTGAGAGACTTTCACCTTTTGCAGCTGAGGAAGATTTGGGATCTGAGACTGTTATAACTGCACCCCCAAGACGGTGCATCGCTGCTTCAAAACTCAATCTTGTTCTTGTGCTTGGTTCAAGAAATAATGCAGCCATAATTTTTCCTTCTAGAGGTCGTTTTCCAGAATTAATAATTGACTCCATTCTTTCTGCTTCTTCTAAAATAATATCTAAGTCTTCTTTGGTTAAATCTCTGATAGATACTATACTCTTCCCAAGAAATGATTTTTTAGTCATCTTTATTTCAAGACTAATTTGAGCTTCTCTTTGCTAAAAAGTCTTATCTATCAGAATTAAGGATTCCAAATGAAATTGACTCAGAATTCACTTATATTTAGCAAAAAGAAAGAAGTATTACCCACAGGGTCATTCTGTGGGATTAACTATCTGGCACCCATCAATGAGGCGCCACCCGTACTCTGCGGCGATGCGCCC
The DNA here is from genome assembly GCA_030671945.1 of Candidatus Heimdallarchaeota archaeon. GTDB lineage: Archaea > Asgardarchaeota > Heimdallarchaeia > JABLTI01 > JABLTI01 > JABLTI01. Next base: position 6,411 of record DAOVHJ010000059.1, on the reverse strand, counting down.
ATGAATCTCCGGACGTAATTTCCTAAACCAACTGAAGTCAGGAAATACCAACCTGTGAAACCCATCCATGTGAGGTTACCATAATACTTGAGATTCTGAATTATAATCCAAATTTCTGGAAATCTAAAAGGCATCCAAGCTATTGGGATATTTATGAAAGCAGTTCGCATAAGGAAGAAAATCATTGTAATTGGAACAAACCATACTAACATTGGTTTCATCTGTTGAATCATCATTTCACTTTGAATCTTCTTGATGTAATCTTCTCTTCGTTGAACTTTTTGCCAGAGCTTCTTATCAGCTGTATCCATAGCTTTCTTTTTGTTATCATTATGAATCTTGATTTCTTTTTGATGTCTACTGATTTTTTCTACATCAATCAACGTTTTCGTCAGTAAACTCATCAGAACAGCTATCATGACATTGAATAGAATAATGAAATATGTTGAACCAGGAATATTTAGAACACCTATTGAGTTGAAGATTTGTGAAAACCATTCTCCAATAGGATTTAACCAGCTTAACCAGCCCAAAGTTTTGATCTCCAAATAATGCTTAATCTCTTATTGATTAGATGGCGTATTTAACCTAATAAAAGATTTCTTATTGATTAATAAATTCATATAGAAATAGTTTTCTGCAGTGTTTTTGTAAATATTAAACAAATTTCCTCTGTTTTTATTTTAGTTTTCAAGAAGAAGGTAAAACTTATATCTCCATCATAAACACAACATTCAAAAGCAAAAGATAATCCGCTTATCTTATAAAATTGCTAAAGGATCTGTGAGATCAATGAAACCAAGTGAACGCTTCGCAAAAAAAGTTTGGCGAAAACCACCCAAAAAAGACTCTAAAGGTCATAAGGTTCCTAACAAATCAGGCGTAGGTAAATGTGCTATTTGTAAGCAACAAATATCCAGTTCTAAGAGTAAATTAGCAAGAAGAAATTTCAGTCCTGCAAAGAGTACAATAAGAACTAACCGTCCTTATGGTGGCTATATTTGTACTAAGTGCTTAAAAGTTCAAGCGATTGAACAAACAAGAGCCTTAGCAGTCGCAGAGAAATAATCTAAAATTCTTAATTATTCTCTTAATAAATTTCTTTTATTTTAATTAAACAAGAATTATTACATGTAACAAGGTGCAGAAAATGGAAATTGAAATCCCTAAAAATATAGAAAAAATTGTAAATTATCTTGTAGAAGAAAAACATATAGCTGATTTTCTTGGGAGTGGAAAAGTTGCTGTCTTATCCACACCTTCTATGATTTTAATGATGGAACAAACTGCTATGTTAGGAGCACAAGATTATCTTCCGGAAGGATGGATTACCGTCGGAACAAGAGTGGATATCAGTCATTTACGAGCTTCAAAAGAAGGAGCAAAGATAAAAGTAATTGCCAAATTAAAAGAAGTTGAAGGTAAACACCTTACTTTTGAAGTAACCGCTTTTGATGGGGAAGAAAAAATTGGCGAAGGAATTCATGAAAGACACATTGTAAACAAAGAGAAATTCCTAGCAAAAATACAATAAGAAAAAAATGTAAAGGTAAAAAATACCTTTATTCTGTTGGTTGCATGCCATCTATTAAAACAATAATGACTGACATTCCTACAGGAATCAAAACATATGTCAATAAAGTCATTAATACTGTTCCTTGATTGGATGCACTTGTAGCCATAATTGCTAAAACTGCAAGCATAATTACAAAGAAGATTGGAGCGACGACTCCTATTACTAAGAATAATTCAGCAATAACTCCTAAGCCTTCGATGAACTCTTTTTCCTCTCTGATTTTATCTCGCATAAGAGATTTTGTTTCATTTGTAAGATAAGCAGTCATATCTCCACCAGAAGTTACTACTGATATTAAACCTTCTAAGAAGGCTGAATAAACTTTTGAGGGAGAATTTTCTGCAGCATATTCCAATGCAGTGAGTAAATCATAACCAAGAATCTCAATGTTTCGAGTTATTTTTTCTGCTTCTTTTGCGATCTCTAATCGAATGTTTTCATTAGCAAGAGCGAGAAAAGCTTTGTCTGGAGCTACTCCAGCAGAGGCCATTGCAGCGAGGAATGAACTTGCTGTGGGAAGAGATGATTCTAATGCTCTTTTACGATTGCTAGATACATAACTTGGATAGATATAAAATCCAAGCATGACAACTATTGGACTCAAAATACCTATAATAATAGCTCCAAGCCAAACGTTAGTATTAAACTCACCATTAATAGCCCTAAGGATACCAATGCCAGCGGGGAATCCAACAAAAATCGAAATGAAAGTAGTCAGAAAAGCTGTTGATAAATACATACGTAAACTGATATCCATACCAGCTTTCCGTAATGTTAATCCTAGTTCACTAAAACGTGGTAATATTCGCTCCATATATCTACCAAATCGTGAATACGCGATACGTCTAAAGCCTTTACTCATCGTGACTTCCTTCTTATTTTATTTCATAGGATTAAGGGATTTTAAACTTTGGTGATTTTGCAAATTCGCTTATTGCAAACCACGAGTAGCCCTATCGAATGTTTTTTCAGGATTACTATAATATTCCCTGATAATTGTTGCGACATCTTGCCAATGTCTTATCTTTTTCTTGACCATCCAACGAAGGACAACTTTTCTTCTCTCAATCTCATCCCAACAATCCTGGTCAGTCCAACCCAATTGATCTCTAATTCGTTCAACAATGTATGAACGACCATAGAAAGTGAAATTATCTTCTCTTGGGTTCCATTTGAAGATAGGATTTGTTAGTAGTTCATTTGTAACTGGGTCGACCCCAGCAATTTCTGTGACTGCAACTGTTCTTCTCATGAATTTTCCGCCAAGTCTTACTTTGGCTTGTACACATACGATGTCAAGTGATCGCAACAATGTTCTCGGGATATTCATTGGTTCTGATTCTAATCTATGAATGACAGATTCTACCGAGTCACCGTGTATAGTAGCTAATCCAAGGTGACCAGTTGCCATTGATTGGAACAACATATATGCTTCTTCACCACGGATTTCACCTACCAAGATATAGTCAGGTCTTTGTCGAAGAGCTGCTTTGAGAAGATCAAACATAGAGATCTCTCCTCGTTTCCTACCATCCTTTTCAATTCCTCCGAAACCCAATCTCGCTACAGATGGTATCCAATTTTCATGCGGAAGATTAACTTCTGCAGTGTCTTCTATCGAGACGATTTTTGCATCAGGAAGAATGAACATGGATATACAATTTAGTAAGGTAGTTTTCCCGGACGCGACTCCACCAGCAATCATAACTGAATGTCGATTTTCGATGACAAACCAGTAAAATGCTCCAATCAGTGGGTCCATAGTATTGAGTAAAACGAGATCAGTAATGGTCATAGGATCAGATCGGAATTTACGAATGGTAAAAGTAGAACCCCTCTGAGTAACTTCTTTACCATAGGTAATATTGATACGACTTCCATCAGCTAGTGAAGCATCAACAATTGGATTTGCTACACTAATATGACGACCAGATCTCTGAGCTAGCTTAATTACGAAAGAATCTAATTCCTCGGCATCATCAAAGACAATATTTGAAGGAATGGATTCATGTTTTCTATGCCAAACATAAAGTGGAACGCCAACACCGTCACAAGAAATATCTTCAATCATGTGATCTTTTAGCATTGGTTCTATTTTTCCAAATCCGAGTAAGTCTCTCTGAACATAGTACAGAATTCTATCAAAGGATTCCTCTTTCAATTTCAAATTGTAATCTTTAACAATATCAAAGACTTTTCTTCGGAGATATTCTGCGGCACGATCTTTTTCTTTCAGAAGAGAGAAATCAACATCTAATTCCTCAATGAGTATTTGCTTGATTATCTTGAATTTTTCTTCTTCCTTCTGCTCTAATGGAACTTCAACAACAATGTATTGTGTTCTGTTAGATAGAGGATCTGTTTGAATCAAACAATAGCTAAAGGGAGGTATTAGCGGATAAGTTTCCTCAAGAACTGGAGCAGATTCAATTGAGGAGACGGGCTTAAACTTATCATCTTCTGGAGGGATTTTTTCTGACATTTTTTCTGCACACCTTACTATTACCAAATAACAATTTTAAATGAGTCGGTTCCTTCAGTTCTTTGAAAACTGATGAAATGCTGAAGTTCACCGCTTGTAATTAATGGTAAACCATTACCTGCAACATTACTTAATGTGACATTCCTCCAAGGAACAGTTGTTTCAAACTGTACTGCACCAACAGCCTGATCTGAGGTATCGGTTGCTTCTATGAAGAAATGTTTTGCACCTGGGAGAGCTGTGAATGAAACTTGATATGAATGCCCTTGAACATCAAAGGGAAGGGTCAAAGAACGATTAATCATAACTTGAGTAAGTGGATCCATACTCATGCCTAGTTCTAACAGATCCTTCAATTCATTAGCAATAATAGTTGCAACTTCATTCAGTTCCACCTCAATCGTATTCTCAAGTGTACTTTGATTGATTGCATTGAAGGTGATAGTAACACCAGCAATAGTTAAGACGCCTATTGCAACGACAGATATATACATGACCCATTCTGAAGCCATTTTTTATCTCCTAAATGCTTTCATTTAGATAATATTGTAATATCAACATCAATTCATAAATCTATTCTTCGTGAATCGCATAGCAAATGCACTTTTCAACTATTATTTTATCATCAAAAAATCTTTTCATTCTAACAAAAAAGTCTTATCCAAAGAAAAAATGAAGAAAAGATCATTCTCGAAACTAAGAAATTAGTTCAAGGAGTTTTTCTTTTCCTATTCATAGTGAATTTTAGAACAGAGCACGTTATCAGTAATCCACTAACAATCCATAGTGGATATGATGAAGCAGTCATAGTTTCAATTGCAAAGCTTAGAATACGAACTCCACCGTTAAGTGTTGCCAGATAAATTCTAGAATCCTTTACAACTACTCTAAGAGTCCTCCACAATAACTCATGGGTTCCCATCAAGGTAGGATTCGTAACCACAGAGCAATTGACAACTTTAAGACCAAAATAATCATCTGCTAAAAATGCAATTTCATCATCAACAAGCTCAACATCATTGTAAAAACCCCCATCAGAAAAATTACCAATTATTGAGACATCTAAGGGATTACTAAAATCAAGGATTTTCAATCCAAAAGCATGGTCATTGAAGAAAACTAAATCATTGTTGTGTGCTCTTGGTGCACCACCGTTAAAACTTCCACCTAAATCAACTGTACTAATATAGGAAATATTCGATGGATCACTCACATCTAGAACCTTTAAATCCTGATAAGTAGGGGGACCACTAATATCTGGTATGCGAGTTGCGACAAAAGCATAATTTGACATAACATAAACTTGACCGATATCCCCTGTGGGATCAGACCAATTACCAATCATATATGGATTGTAAGGATCAGTCACATTAACTATTTGTAATCCACTGTCTTCTGCTCCAACAAACAACAATTCATTTTGTAGAAAAATGAAAGTTGAATAAGTATAGTTCGAATAGGTAGAAAGTTGGTTTAAGTCTGAAGTATTCGAATAATCTAGTATGCTAATACCATTAAAAGCAGTTGCAAAAACTAATTCTCTATCTAAATCAAGTTCTATGTCATGGGGATGATAAAGATATACAGAATCTAATTCAATGGCATTTGACGAATCTGTCACATCAAAAACAACCAGATTATTATCTAAATTCAGAACAAATGCTAACTCATTATCAATGCATTGTAAATTTATTATACTATGACCAGGATCGATTGAACCAATTTCACTGAAAATGTAATTTATCTCAAAACCGTTTACTGAGAGGGGATAGATAGATACAATGGAGAAAATGAAGAATAGAAAAATAGCACTAATTACCTTTTTACGCATAAAATTTACTCCTTCCAATAAGAGAGTATACAAGAAATAATAAAGGAATTATTATAACTCTTGATAAAAAAAGATCAATATTGGATAAAAATCCAATATCAATTATTTTCATTTCAATTTCTTCTTAAGAAGTTTTGGAACTTCACTGAGTAATCGAGCGACTCCAACACCAGCTTCTTCTAGAACCTTAATCTTAGAAGCAGCAGTGCCTTTTCCACCGGAAACAATAGCTCCAGCGTGACCCATTTTCTTGCCAGGCGGTGCTTGTCTTCCACCAATAAAAGCAACTACTGGTTTCGAAACATGTTTCTTAATGTACTCTGCTGCATGTTCTTCTTCAGTTCCTCCAATTTCTCCAATTAGAACTATTGCTTTTGTATTGGGATCTTTTTCGAATAATTCGAGTCCTTCTACAAAACCCATTCCATGACTTGGATCTCCACCAATACCAATACAGGTTGTTTGACCTATTTCTTCTTTAGTCATATTCCAAATGACTTCGTATGATAGAGTTCCACTTCT
>DAOVHJ010000208.1 GCA_030671945.1 Candidatus Heimdallarchaeota archaeon | reverse complement strand
GTTCTCACCGTGTTGAAAAAAGATGGCTTTTACACAGGAAAAGACAGTAAGAATTTCACTGAGGAAATAAGAACCGCATTGATAAAGTGGATGCACACAAATAATTTCGAAGTTAAAGAAAGAGAAGATGACCATCTTTTTGGTTCAGTTTATCGTTATATGACTAGAAAATAAATGAATGATGAGCTATGGATGTAGCAATGAAATCTTCTGAGATGCCAATTACAGAGGAAAAATTAGGAATTGTGTTTCGATATTCTCGATCGAATATTTATTCATATCACTCATTAATGGGTGCGTTAGAGATTTCCCCCTTAGTGTCTGATATACCAATTTTTTTCCCAAAACCTGAGAAATTATTGCCAGAAATAAATCGTTTATTGAATGTAGAACATTTTACTCATCTATTAATTTGCATTTCAGTAAGTACTTTTCAGCTCCAAGATGTTCTGTTACTTCTTGATAATCTAAAATTACATCCAAAAAATAATCAATTGACTGTTGTTGTCGGTGGTCCACATCCATCAGCAAAACCGGGTGATTTGCTATACAAAGGAGCAGATATAGTTGTAATTGGTGAGGGTGAAAAAACATTTCAGGAACTAGTAATAGCACTGAGAAACAAAAATACTATATCACAACTAAAAGGGATTGCGTTTCAAGATAAAGAAAAAAACATACAGATCCAACCAAGAAATGAACCTATCAATCTTAATGATTATCCACCTTTTGCTCCAGATAGGGAATTATATTCAGCCATTGAAATTACTCGTGGATGTAAATTTGGGTGCACCTATTGTCAAGTTCCATCGTTATTCGGTAAATCTGTGAGATATCGCAGTCCTGAAAATATCATCAAATGGGGTAAATTCTTATTATCAAAAAGAGAAATCTGGGATTTCCGATTTATATCTCCAAATGCATTTGGTTATGGATCCAAAAAATCATCAGAACCGAATGTAACAAAATTAACACAAATGCTTTCCGGTTTACACAATCTCAAAGCTAAAAATCGAAAAAGAATATTCTTTGGAACATTCCCTTCTGAGGTTCGACCGGAATCAGTAACAGAAGAAACCCTAAGAATTACTCGAGAGTTTTGTGATAATGATAATTTAACAATGGGTGCTCAATCGGGAAGTCCCAAGATACTGGCATCTATAAGACGAGGCCATACAGTAGAACAAGTACTTGATGCTGTTGAATTAGCAGGCAAATACAATTTTACTATGAATGTCGATTTTATCTTAGGGTTTCCAGATGAAACTGAAGAAGACCAATTTGAGACCATTAGCCTTTGCAAAGAACTCATAGCTAAGAAATCGAAAATACATATGCATTATCTCATACCACTACCAGGAACAAAATACGAAAATGTAAAACCTAAATCCATCTCTCCCGAGATTTTAAAAATTCTAAGACGATGGTCCAATGATGGAATTATCTTTGGTTCATGGCAACATCAATATGAAAAAGTCACTAATCAAGCAAATATCAAGGAGTAATCTATTCTTCTGAACTCTCTTTAGAGTCATCGTCTTCTTCAATCACAATATAACGAATGTTTCTAACTTCATTTTTCTTAGTCCACGTTTTCTTCACTCTACGTTCATACTCTTTTTTCTGATATCTTTTATCGTTTAACATTTGAATATAGACTTCTCTACCTTCTCCCGATAACGCATATAACCCTCCAGCATGACAAGTAATAATTTTATAATTTCTGAATTCTCTCAAGATTGAATTAATTGTTAAAGGACTCAAATCAGTGAGTTCCACAATCTCAAGTTTGTTTATAATTTCATTATCCCCTATAGCTTTCAGAATATCTCTTCTCGCTTGAGAACGAAGTGGATCTCGTTTATATTCAGTCATCTTTCGGCAAGAACCCAGTAGTAGAGGATTGTTTACCATCTACAATGATTTATTATTTAAAGCTCAGCTTTATTGCAATTTCTATGCTTTAAATGATATCTAGATTAACCTATTTATTTTTTCTTTAAAACGAAGTCACTTTCATGATTTTTAGGACATGCTGCGAAGACAATCAATTCATCTTTAGTATAAATGTCAATTTTTGTTGGTGTCAAAGTATCTGATCCACATTTTGTACATTTGATTTCAACGACTTCTTGTTCCTCTTCCTCCTCTGATTTATCGTCTCCGAAACCTATGATATTATCATCATGACCGTTTTCGCATTTTACTTTCAACACATCGAGACCTAGCATATCATTGTATTCCGATTGTTGTGAGACTATTTTTCCATTGCAAACTTTACATAATAGTTCTGGTTTTTTCTTATCTCGTTGCTTTACAACAGATTCCAATGAAATATTACTTATTAATTCGTCATGTTTTGAACCGAAATTCTCAAGTGTCATCCCATCTCTAATATGAGCTTCATCCATACTTTTCATAATTATGCTCAAGTCCTCAGAATGCTCAGTTATGACTTTTTCAATTAGTTTAGAATATTCAATAACTGCGTTCTCTAACCTAGAAGTTATTTGTGAGAGTGTTAGTTTACCGGTAATTGCATCCTTTCCAATAGCTCTTAAGAGTTTTTGGAGGGCTTTTAATGCTGATGAATTCACAGTGAATTTATTCAAGTTCTTTGCATAATTTGTTATTGCATCACCTGTGTCTTTGGCAAGATTTTTAGCGAATTTTTCTAACTCATTCATTGCTTTATTGGCTTGTTTCACAGTTGGTCTATATGATGGTCTTCTGTATTTGGAGATTCTAGCTTCTAGATTTGGATTTATACTTATACCTAATCCTTCAGAGAAATTCTCTTCAAAGCCTGCTAATGCATTTGCTGTTTGCACTAAGCTTTCCTTAAGTAACTCTGATATTTTATTTAATGAAACTGGATCATCCAGATTTACTTTCTCAATATTGATAAGCTCATCATCGGATGGTATTTCAATTGAATCACCTTTCCCAATGATTTTGTTAATATTCTTAATCCTCTTCACAAATTTGGTTTGAGTACCTACAATATCAGATGCCATTTCTTTTAGTAATAAATCAATATTCTGTTTGAAATCAAGTAGTGTCGGAATTGTATTAACAGCATCAACTAGATTATTGGGATTTGAACAGATTTCTTTTGTTTCATTTATTAACTCTAGAATTTTATTTGTACTCTTGCTAGGAGGGATTTGTTTAATATATTCATTTAATTTTGCTTCATAGCTGCCATAAGTTGCTTCAAAAGCAAGCACAGTCATTTTAGTTGCATCGCGAAGAATCTTTTCATCATTGATTAGCTTATCGCGCGGATCAGCTAATACAACATCTGTTGTTTTTAAAAAGAAGTTAACTGCTGAAATAACCTTCTCAGAAGTTTCTTTCATTTTCATATATGAAGTAGCTGCCACTTCTGATTCTAATTTGTAAAGACTTTCTATTTTTGAGACGAACACACTGATATCTTTCTCAAGTTCTGCTTTAATTTGTTGAATGTATACTTGTCGAGTATCACTTAATCGATCATCAATTTTTCGAATAAACTTTAATGCTTTTGAAAAAGCCTTAAATCCCTCAGTTGGCCAATTATCGATAGCTTTTTCTACTTCTGTACAATTTTCTCCAATATAGTCATCAAAAGCCGGACTTTGTCGATAATTATTGATTCTAGTTATATAACGATTGTAAACATCTTCGAATGCTTTAGAGTGAGCTTTCATTCCTCTGGTAATATAACTTTGAGCTTTATCGAGTATTTCATGAATAGTTTCTTGGTAGGCTTGAGTATAGATCATTCTTTCATCGCGACTAACAAGTGCTTTCTTAGTTTTTGTATGAGATCTAATCTCACTTTCCAATAATTCTATTTGATGTTTTATATCTAGAATTTCTTTTTCTATTCGTATAATTGGAAAACCAATTTTGAGTTTAATGTCTATAAGTAAAGCTTCTATTGATTCATTTATCGTTCGTAAAACTTGAGGAATTTCATTTAGAATTTCCATAGCATTTTGCCCGATTTCCTCGGTTTTTTTCGGTAAAACACCAATAAAGGATCTATCAATTCTTTTATCATGCATTTTTATTTGCTGAGTTTCCTCAAGAAGCTTTAGATTTTCTTTGGCTTTTTGAGCAAAACTTTCAAGTTTTTCCCAAGATTGACTCTTCTTTTCCTTCTTCAACTCTGAGATAAAATGAATCATCGCTGGGAAATCTTCACCTTCAAAGGCATTTTTATCGCCTAATGACATGGCGGATAATCGATTGGTTTCCCGTACAATTTCATCCAATTCCCCAAGGATTGTATTCCAATCATCTTTTTCAACAATTTTTTCTTCTGACATTTTTCTTACCTTATATTCAGTAAACAACATTCTTGATTTATAATTCTCACGGTCTAAGGATTTTCATTAAAATTTTTCTAATTATTTGGAAAAGGTATTAATATCTTAGGATTAATCATTAAATACCTACCCGCGAGTAGTATTATTGGGTCCGGGGGCATTTTATTGTCGACTGGTGAAAAAATTACATGTCAGTCTTGTGGAGAAAACGTACCGAAGGGTCGGTTTTGTCCTAAGTGTGGTGCGATTCTAGGCGCTTCTGAATTAGACGAAGTAACTGATCAATTGAATCGACTACAAGAAATTAAGACTTTAGTAAATGAATTGCGAGTAAAATCGCTTGATAAGATATCAATTGAATCTGAAAAGATACTTCTTAATTTCAGGGAAGAGTTTCTAGTTTTATTGCAACAAATTGAGATAAAACAAAAAAATTTGTCTGAAAAAGAATCTACTAATGACAAAAAGAAACAAAAAACTGATGGCAACCGTATAATTTGTGGGAATTGTGGTGCAGATGTGCCAAATGTTCGATTTTGCAAAGATTGTGGTTTACCTTTACATGCAAGTCCATTGACTGAAATTGATAATTCATTAAACAGGGTTATAAGACTAACGCAGATCTTTGGTCAATTCCAGAATCTGACAAAAACAGAATTGCCTGATGACTTAGCTGAGACAGTCGGGGCTATTGCTGTATTATTACAACAAATAAAGAATCGTCTCATAGCAAAACGCAATATTCTTGCTAAAACAATGGATATTAGACCGACTCCTGCAGTCGTGGTACAACCAACCCCAACGGGTGTGGCTGTCGAACCATCTCGAGTTGAAGCAGAGCTTGTAGCTAAACCACAAACAGCG
>DAOVHJ010000042.1 GCA_030671945.1 Candidatus Heimdallarchaeota archaeon | reverse complement strand
TAAGAAGATGGGAACTCGGAAAGTGAAGTTCACTAAAACACTTTACATAGAACAAGAAGATTTCATGGAAGACCCACCCAGCGACTATAAGAGATTAACACCTAATAAAGAAGTAAGATTACGATACGCTAGTATCATCAAGTGTGATAAAGTGATTAAAGATAAAAAAACAGGGCAAATAAAGGAAATCCATTGCAGTACCCAACCAGAAAGTGATGCATCGAAATCAATTGGAACAATTCATTGGCTTTCTGCTGATCATGTCGTACAAGCAAAAATTCGATTATATGATCGACTTTGTATTAAGGAAAATCCAATGGATGTTGAAGAAGGAAAGGATTTCACAGATTACATCAATCCTAATTCCCTCGAGGTTGTAACAGGTTTTGTTGAACCTTTTATCCAGAAAGCAGAAATAGGTTCACGATACCAATTCGAGCGATTAGGTTACTTCAATATTGATCCCATTGATTCTAAGAAAGATAGTTTAGTGCTAAACAGGATCATAACACTTCGGGATTCATGGTCGAAGAAATGAGTATTCCAGTAGATATTTTCAGAGAAGTGATCAATTTGACAAAAAAGAACACTAAACCATCAAAAATTGAAGATTTATACCAGCAAGCGTTAGAGTATTACGAAGCAAAGGAATTTGATAAAGCTCAAGAATGTTTACAACAAGCACTTGAATTGGATCCCACAAATATGGAGATAATTATTGGAGCGGCAAATTTCCACTATGATTTATATGAATATGATAAAACTTTCGAATATCTAATGAGAGCATTTGAACTAGAACCAAAGAATGAAATTGTAGTAAGAGGAATAGCAAACATCTACGTTCTACTCAAAGATTTCGATAAAGCTATTGAATTTTGTGAGAAAGCATTTGCAATAAACCCAAAAGATTTCAGAGCATACCTAATTAAGGGCAGTGCTTATTTTCAACAACATAACATTGAGGAAGCTGAGAAATTATTTAGAAACGCTGCTGAGATCAATCCTGATTCTTCTGATGTTTGGTTTAACCTCGGTGTTTTGCACAGAACCTTACAAGAATTTGACAAAGCACTGGAACATTTCCAGAAGGCTGTTTCTTTAGAACCAGAAGATATTATGTTGTATTTTACTATTGCTGAAACTTTAGAAGACCTTGAGAAGATAGATGAAGCCATTGAGTATTACTACAAAGTTTTGGAGAAAGATCCAAGAGCATTTTCCATTTGGATTCGACTTGCTGAATTGCATTTTGATAGAAAAGAGTTCAAAAAGTCAAAGAAATGCATGCTTGAGATATTAAAATTAGATCCTGAAAATCATGTTATCCAAAATAATCTAGGGTACATCTATCTTTCAATGGGAGAGCTTGAGAAAGCTTTGGAGCATCTAAATAAATCCATAGAAATAAAACCAGATTTTCCACATGCATGGCATAGTTTTGGAGAGTATTATGAAAAATCCGGAGACTTAGAGAAAGCTCGTGAATGTTTTCAGAAAGCAGTTGATTTAGATCCTGAAAACCAAGAACATAAGGATGCACTCAAAAATATACAAAAGAAAAACTGAAAGTATCTCTAATGACTAGCTATCTTTGTTTTACGTTTTTTCAGCATTTCTTCCCTTTTGCTTTCAAGTAAATCTACGAATGCTTCTAATCTTGTTTGAAAACCTGCTTCTCCTGTATGTTCATCAACTACAAGAGATAAAACTGGCATATCGGTTTCACGACTCACCTGAGGGAAAATACTTCTTGCTATGATTTCAGGCATACAAGTGAAAGGATAGAGGTGTACTAATCCGTTCCAACCCTTCTTTTTGTAAAGAACAGCATCTCCAAGATTCTCTTGTGTTTCACCACCAACTCTATATGGAACATATTTAACTCCATAGGAATTTGCTATTTGGAAATCCATCTTTTTGAATGGATTTAATCTCTGACCAATATCAATAAATCTCCTCAATGTTACTGGAGTCTTTGTAATTACTCCCAACTCATTGAGTCGTTTATAGATATCCAAGTTCAGTGCAGGTTCTAAAACAACATAGATTTCACCGTTCACCACAACTTTCAAAGGATTTGCTTTTTTATCCACTTCCACATTTTCAGCAAACATTTTTGGGATAGTTTTCTGTAATTTTCTAATCTTGCTCATTTTTCTTGTTGAGACGATTAGTTTGAATGCTTCATCAGCAATCCTTTTTGAACTTCCCTTTTCAGTTTCAATAGCTCGATATTTAAACAATAATTGGTCTGTTAAATCCGTTAAACGATTTTTAACCCATCCAATTTGAAAAGCCCTAATTGTTTGCAAAGTATTGCATCCAACACTAATGCTCTTCATCACTTGTATTATATCTCTCGTGCTTTCATAGTCTATTCTTATCCAGCTACAATCATAACCCAAATCTTCGAGAATGATTTTTTGAACTTGCCAATAAAAACGAAAACGACAGTAGCCATGCCCTCCACCCATCCCTAATTCATCAGCCCCACGATCTAAACTTTCAATAAAAGTTCCTAAAGTGAGTTTGAAAGGTGTGCAGACAAATTCTGGTGAATATCTAGATCCAAGCTGAAATGTTTTCTTACTCGGTTTATTTGGAATGACTAAGTCGTATCTTCCTAACTCGTGAAATAATGACACGAAGACGTATTTAAGAGACCCGAAGTGTGGGAATGTGAGTGGCATGTTTTTCCTTCCTCCATCTTAACATATCGACAAATGCTTCAATACGAGTTTTCATTCCTGCTTCTGCAGTTAAATCATCTAAAACCAACTGTAATAGAGGAATGTCTTGTTTTTTTAATGCAAACCTGTTTGCAAGTTCTCCTGCTAATGAATCAGGACCACAACTGAAGATCATTAAATGAATTATACCATCAACACCCCCATTTTCAAGGAAATACATGATTGTCCCTAAAATCTCCCGTTCAAATTCAAAGTATAATCGATTTTCTAATTTGTCTAATTGCTCATCAATTAGTTCACGTGGCATTTGTTCAGAAGTAATGACGTCTGCACCATATGATTGTAATTTTTTACGAATATCTAAAGAACAAAAACTATCATTTATTACATAGGTATGACCGACAAGAGCAATTTTTAGCGTTTTCTCATCTTTTATTTCATCAGGAGGAATATTGAGGAGAATAGCTGATTGTTCCCACAGATGAAGTGTTTCCATATCAATAATCAATTTTTTCTTATTTTCTTTATCAGCTTTCAATGCTTTTCTCATGGCTTTAATAATTCGGAAGGGATTTTTCGTAAAAACAAAACCAACTTTGAGAACTTCTTTGAAAAAATCAAATTTCGTATGACCATACTTTGCCACATTGTAATGAGGTGCGATTAATTTAGGCAAATCCGGATACAGAGAACGTAAGACATCAGCTAATCCAATAAATTTGGGGCAACCCATATCCGTTTTATGTTTACTCCCAAATCTTGGAACGAAAAGATAATCGACTTTGTCTTTTAGATCCATAATATGACCATGAAGGATTTTAGTTGAATAACAATCTTCATCCGGAGCTATTTCAATAGCTACCTCCCTTACATTCTTTGTAGTTTCAGGTGAGACTACCACTATAGCTCCTAATTGCGTGAAAAACGTTTCCCACATTGTGGCAAATTTATAATAAATTAGTGCTCTTGGTATACCTACCTTTTTGGACATTGACTACCCATCCTGAAAGTTTCAAGTGACTTACTTAACTTGTATAGTAGTATTTGATATGTATTATTTTAGTATTATCGTAAACAAATCATTCACTAGGCAGAGATTTTTGAATTAGAATCAGTTGCCCTAAGTGATACGAATTATGTTGGAGAAGAATCTGCATAATTTTATATTTTTGAACGTTACTCCAAGAAGGAGTAGGATGAGAGAAATCAAGAGTATCAACTAATTTAGCAATAGTCTCTAATCCAGCCATAAATTGCTTCTTATGAGTTTTGAGAGTTTTTTCATCACAATCTTTTTCCGGAAATGATTTTAGTTCAATATTTTCCTTGAATGAAGTATCATCATCTAATAATAACATAACAAGTAGTTTCTGCCAAAAAATCATGTGATAGAAAATCTCCCAAATAGTAGATACATTGGGAGCAATTCGTTTATTTACAATATCAAATGGGAGTTTTTCAATAGCATCTTTGGTGTTAAGATGAGTATCCCCGCCAATAAGACCATCTTTCAAATGAAGTCTGAATTCTTCAAAAAATTTCTCTGATGTCATTATTCTCAAATCTAAATATAACTAGATAACTAATAAACCATTTTGAAAGCAAAACCAAGAGTGACAATTAAGATTTTAACTTTGTATCGTTATTTACCAATGTAAGGGTGGATTATATTGAAGAAAGAGAGATTTCTCACAATAATTATTCCAATTCTGTTAGTAGGATTAGTAACAGATCTTGGGTTTTCAACCAAAACCAGTAGTTCTGAATCTAAGATATATCAAATAAATCTTGACAATACAATATTGGATCTTGTTGAGCATGCACCTATACTTATAGTATCAAATAATGATTTTGAAACTTTGAATTTTACAGGAGAAGGAACTAATCTTGAACCATATATTATAACTAATCTATTCATCAATGCATCTGGAGTAACTAATGGAATAGAAATACATAATACAAATGCTCATTTTGAAATAAAAAATTGTACGATTTTAACGGATTATATTGCCATTCTATTGAGTGCAACAGCAGCAAGCACAGCAAAAATCATCAACAATACATGTATATCAAAATCGGATGATGGAGCAGGAGCAGGAATAACCGGAACGTATGGATGCACTATAACTGACAATGAGTTTGCGAATTTCATGCAAGGAATTCATCTAAACCATGCACATAATAATATCATTACAAATAACATCTTTCCATTCAATAATTATCAAGGCATTAACATTCGGTATTCAAATTACAATGAAATAACCTATAATTTAATTCAAAATACACAACAACACGGAATAGCAATAGTAGGAGAAAATTCACATGATAATATTATTCATCATAATACCTTCATCAATAATTCTCTAGCAGAAGAATATAGAATTGATGGAGAAAGAACTGGAACTATAGGAAGCCAAGGGTACGATGAAGGATATAACAATTTTTGGTATGATGAAGAAGGAAAATATGGGAACCATTGGTCAGACCTTGAAGGAAGAAAAACCTATCCAATAGATGGTCCAGCAGAAGCTGAAGATATTTATCCCTTGGAACTAACTTATAATGAATCATCCACTTTATCAATTGCAGTTATTGTTATTTCATTTTTTGTCTTAAGCTATTTCTTAAGAAAAATGAAGAGAAGGAATTAATTCACTAACAACTCATAGAAGAGACTTATTAATTACTAGCTTTCAGTATATTTAGGGAGATATTTTTGAAAGTTATTGTTGTTTATTATTCAAAAACGGGGAATACACAAAGCATAGCAGGAATAATAGCTGATAAAAGTAAAGCAAAGATCCTACCAATTAATCTACTTGAGAAAAAGGGTAGAGGAACAGAAGAAGAAAGATTGAAGGAAGCGGAATTATTCCAACTAGCGCTCAACACAAGTGAGAATGCAGATCTAGTGTTTATTGGAACATCTACTAGTTTCAAGCAACCACAGTCCAAAATTAGACGATTTACCAAATCAGTTAAAGCGAAAAAAGCAAGTTTATTCTGCACTTTTACAAAAGATGTTGGAACAACACTAACAGAATTAGAAGAAATTTTGAGTGAGAATAAAATCGCAGTAATTGGAATGCAAGAATTTGGTGGATTAAAAACAGGACAACTCAAAGAACTAAAGGAAGAGGAAAGAAAAAAATATATAGAAAAAGCAGAAAAATTCGCTGAACAATGTCTTGAAAAAATAAAAAACACATGAAAAAGTAATTAACAATCTTGAAAGAAAAATTTAAAACTAAAGGCAAAACATTTGAGTTACAAAATAGACCCGTAGTGTAGCGGCCCAGCATCGGGGACTTTGAAAGAAGTCCGGATGGCTCGGATTCCCAAGAATCCCTGGACGAGAGTTCAAATCTCTCCGGGTCTACCATTCTTATTTTTATTGCGATTTTCCAAGACTGTTAGTTTTGTTTATGAACTGGAATCAAGAAGTGTTATTTTAGGAGAAGCGACGTTAAAATGACAAATGAATTCATTCTCAACAATTTACGTATTAAACACAAAGTAATTTCTGTTAAGCATTTCCATGAATTACAAGCAGATATTGATAAAACTGAACATGATGGAAATCTAAGTGATAATAAAGTGTTTAGATCTTACATTGGTAATTTTAAATTCCAAGTCCCTGAAAGTCTCCCAGATGCAAAATACATTGTTGTACTTGCTATTGAACATAATCTCGCTAAGGTTAATTTTCACTTAAATGGTCAAAAGCATGAAATCATTTTCTCTTCACCTTACCATAATCTTGATGCTTCTGTTGAGGAAATGGGTGAGTTGGTGAAAAAAGAAATTGTCAAGGAAACAGGTTTCAAAGTTGAACACAATAGAGCCATGCATTTAAAGTTACTAGCAGTACGAAGTGGTCTTGGGAGATACGGTAGGAATAACATTTGTTATGTGAAAGGTTTAGGTAGTTTTCTTTCAATATATACATTCTTCACCGATTATGATTTTCAAGAAGATAATTGGCATGATCTAAGAATGCTTGATGAGTGTGAGAATTGTTCAATTTGTTATGATAATTGTCCAACTGGTGCTGTTTCTGAAGAAAATTTTGTCATTGATATTGAAAAATGCATTCCGCTATACAATGAGATTCAAGGTGAATTTCCTGAGTGGTTTCAATCAGGTATTCATAGTTCACTGATGGGTTGCATTAGATGCCAGCAATATTGTCCTGCTAACGAGAAAGCAGTTGAGAAAATACTCCGACTAGAAGATATTACAGAAGAAGAAACCAAAATGATTCTAGAAGGACGACTCGAAGAGAAATTAGCACTTTCAATTGGTCGAAAGCTGAAAATGTTTGATAATATTAAATATGCTGAGTATTTCTTGCCTGTTATTAAAAGAAATCTTGAAGTTTTGTTGGGCTAATTTTACTATAAAAATTTAAATTTCAAAAAACATAAATTAGTTTGATAAAGAATACTGTGTTGCTTAGAAAAATGAAAGAAAAATTAATTCTTAATAATTTACATATAAAACACAAAGTAATCTCAGTAAAACATTTGCTGGAATTACAAGCAGATATTGATAAAACTGAGCAAGAAGGAGATTTAGCCAATCTTAAAGCTTCCAGATCTTATTTGAATGATTATAGATTCCACATTCCTGAAGATTTTCCAGAAGCGAAATACATTGTAGTGTTAGCTATTGAACATAATCTAGCTAAAGTTAATTTTCAGTTTAATGGTCAAAAATACAAGATACTTTTACCTCATGATTATCATAAACTAGATGCTTCTGTTGAAGAGCTTGGTGAATTAGTGAGAAGTGAAATTATTAAAGATCCAAGTTTTAGAGTGGAACATAATAGAACAATGTTTTTGAAGCTTCTTGCTGTTAGAAGTGGTCTTGGGAAATATGGTAGAAATAATATTTGTTACGTTGATAGTTTAGGTAGTTTTCTTTCACTTTATTCTTTCTTTACGGCTTATGATTTTCAAGTCGATAATTGGCATGAATTAACTATGATGGATGATTGCGAAGATTGTTCAATGTGTTCAGATAATTGTCCAACACAAGCAATTCCGGAAATAGATGATGATGAGTTTATTATTGATGTAGAGAGATGCATTCCTTTCCATAATGAAATTCTTGGTGAGTTTCCTGATTGGATGCCTAAAGAAGCTCATAATTCTTTACTTGGTTGTGTAAGATGTCAGCAGATTTGTCCTGTAAATTCAAAAATAATAGAGAAGTTCATTCGATTGGAAGATATTACTGAAGAAGAAACCAAAATGATTTTGGAAGGGAAAGATATTGATTCCTTAACTAGATCTATAGGTCAAAAACTGAGAATGTATGACTCATCTGTTGAATTCAAAATACAGATAATCAGAAGAAATCTTGAGGTATTATTGAACTGAACTCACTATAAAAATATAAACTAGGTCATAAATAAGTGTAGTATTATGTCCAAACCATCCTTTGAAGAAACACAAGCATTTGAGCATTCAATAGTTACTCATGGGAATGTCAGAATTTCTGTGTTTACTTCTCGATTAATTCGAATTGAATATTCAAAGAATAAGAAATTCGAGGATCGACCAACTCAGATTATATGGAATCGGCAATTCCCGAAAGTCCAATTTGAAATTAGTAAAGCAGAGAATTCTCTTGAAATTATTACTGATCATTTGAAATTGCAATATCTTGATACAAATATAGAACCTTTACCTTCAAATCTAATTATATCTGAAATTAACGAAGACTTCACTTGGCATCCAAGTAAAAAAGATATTGATAATCTAAAAGGGACATCACGAACACTTGATGAAGCAGACGGAAAAATTTCATTAGAAAAAGGATTAATCTCTCGAGTAGGATGGAATATTATTGATGATTCTAGTTCTTTAGTTTTTAATCAAGATGGATGGATTGAACCTCGAGAAGAATCAAGTTATGATGTTTACTTCTTTGGATATGGAATTAAGTATCAAGATTGTTTAGATGATTATATCAAATTAGGTGGAAAAGTACCTCTTCTACCACGATGGATTCTTGGAAATTGGTGGTCTCGTTATTGGGAGTATTCCCAAAAGGGTGTTGAGCAACTTGTAAAGGAATTCAGAGAGAATGATATTCCCTTATCGATCTTCATCATTGACATGGATTGGCATATTACTGATGTGAAAAATTTCTGGAAAAAACCAGAGCATAGAGAAAAAGTTCCTAAGAAAATCATCCCTCCAATTCATGATGGTTGGACAGGATTCACGTGGAATGAAGATCTTTTTCCTGATTACAAAAAATTGCTTGAATTCCTTCGAAGAAATAATGTTCGTACAGCATTAAACTTACACCCAGCTACTGGAATTTACCCACATGAAATTCAATATTCCAAGATTTCAAATCGTTTAAGTCAAGATCCGAAAACATGTAAACCAATAGAATTTGATATCGTGAATCAGGAATTTGCTAAAGCATATTTTGAAGAAATTCTACACCCCTATCAAAAAGATGGCGTTGATTTTTGGTGGATTGATTGGCAACAAGGTAAAAAAACAAAGTTGCCAGGATTAGATCCTCTTTGGTGGCTCAATCACTTACATTTTGAAGATTTATCTTCTGATTCTGAAAGACGTCCTTTTGTATTTTCACGATGGGGCGGATTGGGAAATCATAGATATCCTATAGGATTTTCTGGGGATACTTATATCACTTGGAAAAGTCTTGCCTTTCAACCACATTTTACTAGCACTGCAGCAAATGTTGGATATTTCTGGTGGAGTCATGATATAGGAGGACATATGGGTGGAGCTGAAGATGTAGAACTATATACTCGATGGATCCAATATGGTTGCTTTAGTCCAATATTAAGATTGCATTCAACAAAGAATCCCTTTATTGATGAGTTACCTTGGAAGTTTGATAAGGAGACATTTTCGATAGTTAAAGCAGCCCTACAGTTAAGACATCAATTGATTCCTTATATTTACTCAATGGCTTGGTTATCATTTTCAAAAAATCTCCCACTTTGTCAACCGATGTATTATCTTTATCCATTTAGGGAGTCCAGTTATACTTTCATTGATCAATATTTCTTTGGTTCAGAACTTTTAGTTGCACCTATAATTTCACCTATGGACCCAGCGGTTGGATTAAGTCGAAAAGAAATATGGTTGCCTGAGGGATTATGGTTTGACTATAATTCCGGTGAATGTATAAATGGCGAAAAAGTCCATGTAAGTTATTTCTTCAAAAAGGAAATTCCAATTTATGCCAAAGCAGGAGCAATTATTCCAATTACATCTGATTATCACAATTCCCATCTTTCCAATCCAAAATCGATTCAGCTTTTAGTATTTCCAGGGAATGATAATCAATTTATTTTGTATGAAGATGATGGAACCTCACAGAAATACAAGTCTGGAAAGAATGCTCAAACAGAGATTAACTTAGTATCATCTAAGAAATCAGTAACTTTAGAAATAAATCCAACACAAGGTGATCTCAGTAATATACCAAAAAATAGAGAATTTGAAATAATTGTAAAAGGTATACATAAACCAAAAACAATCCTAATTGAAATCGATGCTACTGAAAAAGAAATTAATTGGACATTCGACAAGAAAACGCGTACATTAAGCATTGAACCAATAGCAATTAAACCTAATCAAAAAGTACATTGTCAAATTAATCATGTTAAAGAACTCATAAACCAAGAACCTAGAATTGAAGAGAGACTATACTCATTTCTAAGAGCGATGCAAATTCCTCATAACTTGAAATCCGATCTCTACAAAAATAGAGATAAATTGATTTCAGAAGTTCATACATTAAATGAATCATTAAAGATCTTTAGTAATCTACCCAAGAATATTGATTCTTCACATAATTATGATACTGTAATTCAACTGATTGCTTTTGCATACATTCTAGATGCGGTTCAACCAAAAATACTGAAGATATCTGAAACGAAAAACATGCTAAAGAATACTCCAGATAATGAATTTAGAAGGATGGTAGAGAGATTTTCATTGTTGTATTCTGGTAGTGCTAATGCGAATGATATTTTCCCTCTTACTAAACCGCAACTTCAAGCATTAATCGAAACTTTAACCCAACAGCCACTCAGATTTTAATTGACGTGATAATAATGAAGCAACAAGTTATGATTGAACCAGGAAAAATCACTTTCCGGGAAATACCTATTCCTGAGTTAAAAGAAAATGAAGTTTTGATTAAAATCATGCGTATAGGTGTTTGTGGAAGTGACATTCATGTCTACTATGGTAAACATCCTTATACCTCATATCCTGTTACTCAAGGCCACGAAGTATCAGGTATAATTGAAAAGGTTGGTTCTAAAGTAACTGAGTTAAAAACCGGGGATAAAGTAACTATTCAGCCACAAGTTGTTTGTGGGAAATGTCATTCTTGTTTACATGGTAATTATCACATATGTGATGAACTAAAAGTCATGGGTTTTCAGACAACTGGTATGGCTTCTGAGTTCTTTGTTACTGATTCAGATCGCATTCTCAAGCTACCTAATGATATGTCTTTTGAGCAAGGCGCAATGATTGAACCTATGGCAGTTGCTTGTGGTGTTTTTACCAAAACAGATGATCTGAATGGGTTAAATGTCATTGTTTTAGGTGCAGGACCTATTGGAAATCTTACTGCTCAAACTGCGAAAGCTCTTGGTGCTAAATCGGTTTTAATAACTGATGTGAGTGATTTTCGATTGGAAATCGCAAAAAAAGTAGGAATTGATTATACTATTAATCCTCTAAAGCAGAATTTATCAGAAGAGATTGTGAAAGCTTTTGGTCCTGATAAAGCTGATTTAATTATCGAATGTGTTGGGATTAATCAAACAATCGATGATGCGATTGCAAATGCTAGGAAAGGGAC
>DAOVHJ010000057.1 GCA_030671945.1 Candidatus Heimdallarchaeota archaeon | reverse complement strand
TACTTACTTTCTTACGATCTCTACCAATAACCCAATGAAGTGTTTCTTGAGTATTCATTAATTCAGCAATAGTATTTGCATCAAATGAAACATTCCGAACAATAGCACATTGAATAAAAGGTCTAACTTTTGAAACAGATTTTTCAACTTTAACTGTAACGCCACTATTTTTCAAAGCATATTTTGGAAGACCAATTTCAAAATCAGCTATCCCCTTAACAGCTCTCGCGAAACCAGCTATACTGCAATAATCAGGACGGTTTGGATTATATTCTACTTTTATTCCGTCTTCTCGCTTATCGTCAATATCAGCTCCTAATTGTAGAGAATACTCTTCAAGCTCGTCTAAGGTTAAATCCTTGTTAATGAGCTTGTTAATGCGTTTTAAGGGAATATCAATAACGGGCATAACTGACCTATCCAAGTTGATATATTATACTTTTGAGGAAGTCTATACAAATTAAAGTTTTGCGTAAAATATTGACAATTTAAAGATACAAGTAAAAAAGAATCCTTAAATGCTAAAAAACCGTTGTTGTAAAAAAAGAGTAAAAAGTGAGGAACTATGAATTTTTTCAAAAGAATTTTCAGAAAAAGAAAGAAAGGAATAGGACAGGAAATAAAGAAACCAGCAGTTATTGAAAGAATGGCTGCCCCTGAGAAAATAAAAGAAGGAGAGATACTGAGGATTGTGGTGAGTGGACATTTCTCAAATCTTAGCTGGAGCTTAGATGAAGCAGAAGCCAATACAAAAAAGAATGATATTACTGTAGTAGTTATTGGGAAAAAGAAAACTGGAGTAATGTCAGCTCAAGCCCTAAAGCCATATGAAACAACAGTTGAGGTTAAGAAACTAAAGAAAGGTAGATATAAAATTAAAGCAGCAAAAGGACCGGCAAGTACTTTAGAATTAGAAGTGAAATAAAAAATTGGTGTAGAAAATGAATTTATCAAAACTTGAAGGTTTAAAAGCATTAGAAAAAGGAGAAGTTTTAGAACCAACCCCATTTGCTGTTTGGCGACATTTCCCAGTTGAGGATTTATATGCAGACAAACTAGCAAAGAAACAACTTGATTATCTAGAGAAATTTGATTCCATAGTAATGAAAGTTAGTCCTAATGGTAGATACTGTGTTGTTGATTGGGGATGCGAAATCGCTTTCGATGAGAACAAAATGTCAGGATCTGCTTATTGTACTGATTATAGAATAAAAACGATTGATGATTGGTCTACCCTAGAGGAATTAGATGTAAACCAAGGAATGTTTGGGGAGCAATTACGGGCATTAAAACTCATCAATGAAGGAATGAAAATCCAAACACCTTTTGTGGAAACAGTTTTTAATCCCTTGATGGTTGCTGCGAAATTGATTGAAACGAGAGACTTATTTGTACAATCAATAAGAGAAAATCCGAAAGTCTTTCATGATGGAATGAAAACAATTACCAAAGTTATGACTGAGTTCTCAAAAGTTTCAATTGAAAACGGAGCTACTGGAATTTTTCTAGCAACCCAAGAAGCAACTTCTGATCTGTTAACTGAGGAAGAATACATAGAATTCGGAATGAATTATGATTTGGATTTGTTAAAAGCAATAGAAAAGAAAGCAGATTTCAATGTTGTTCATATTCACGGAGATAATATCATGTTTGATCTTATAGCAAAAAATTATCCCGTACAAGCATTGAATTGGCATGATCAGTTAACTGCTCCAACAATCGGAGAAGCGTACAAGAAATTCAAAGGTATTTTAATGGGAGGAATTGAGGAAAAGGAATTCTTGCTTAATGTTCCCGACGAGGAATTGCTAGCTAAAATACAAGAGGTTATAGATTCTGTTAATGGACAGAGAGTAATTATTGCTCCTGGTTGTGTTATACCAATAAATGTTCCCAACGAAAAAGTTCAGGTAATTATTGATTATTTAAACAAATAAAGCTAAAACTCAGTATTAGATTGTGAAATAACTCCATAGAAACCCAAAAATGTTTAAATTATTTTTAACATTTAAATAATTTAGAGAACATAATCTAATTTAATTACTGAAGTAAATTATTTATAAGACAAAAATAGCAGTAACACGGAAAAGTGATAATGCTTCCTAAGAATAAGGATGGGAAAATCAAGAATGAGCTCAAAGCGTACCGAACTAAACGATGAAGATATACTAAACAATGAAGGTTCAAGTAGCATAGTTAAAATCGTAACTGATCCTGAAAAAATAAAAATCCTAGTTGACCCTATGCGAAGAAAAATATTGGGAACAATGCGTGAGGGATTGGAAAATGAAGATGGAACAATTAGGAAAGAAATGACTGTACCAGAGATTGCTAGAAAACTAGGTGTTTCTGCTCCAAAATGTTATCATCATTTAGATCTTTTAGTAGAAAATGGATTTGTCAGAGTAGCTAAAGAAGAGAAGAAGAAACGAACTTCTATCACTTATTATGAGAGAACCTCACCTGCCTTTGTTTTAGCAAGTTCAATAGATGAACTAGAACGAAAAGAAGGGATAAGAGAAAGTCCTCTAATTATGTTCATAAACGAAGGATTCATGCTTGGGCTATCAGATAAAGATCAAGAAGAAGCTCAGGAGCTAATAGATGAATTTACTGAGAGAAACCATAAATATATTATAAAAGCAGCTCAGCAATTTAAAGGAAAAATTCCTGATGAACGAATGAGAGCAGTTTTAAATTTTGTATCAAATCAATATGCATCTCAAGATAAAAGGTGTATAGAAATCCGAAAGGAATTGAACAAATACCTCAAAATTGATTTAGAATAAGATATTGAAAAAATAACCTACTAATTAATTACCTTTAATTGGTAGGGAAAATCTTTATTTCTTTAGAATTGTTGATTCTTTTAGGTTATTCTAGGATGTGTTTTCTTAAATGAAAATAGGAGTTACGATCGAGCCTTACGAAGGGATAGCAGCAGGACATTTAGTTCCTTTTGCGAAAGCAATAGAATTAGACCATATAGAGATTAATGTTAATATCTTGCCAGGCATTGATGGGGTTCTAGAAAATATAGATAATCTTACAACAACTTTTCATATGCCAATTATTGATGTGGAAGGATATGATCCCGGCTCGAAAGATAAAAAGTATGCGAAAAAGATGGATGAAATTATTTTGTTCATTAATCAATATCATAAAAAATTGAATATGTTATATACATTGGCACATCCTCCTGAATCTTCTAATTCTGAATTTAATCTTTTAATTGAAAGATTGCAACAAGTAGAAACACCAATTATACTTGAGAACATCCCTTGGCAACCTGATAGTGAATTCATGGATTTCTATTTCAAAGCAAAAGATGTGTTAGGCAAACAACTAGCAGGACATGCAATAGATGGACCACATCGGTTTTTGACTGATACAGAAAATTGGTTGGATGTACCTGAAGAATTGGTAAAAGAGATTGTTTACGTGCATTTACAAGATACAGGGAAAGAAAAAGATGATCATCTCCCCTTAGGAGAAGGAGAAATGCCCTATCAAGATTTCTTGCGATTCTTAAAACGAATAGGATACAAGGGAGTAATTAATCAAGAAATAAAGCCTAAAGGACTTGATATTGTAAGCATTATGAATTCTTGTTTGAATGTCTTGAAGGTTGTTAATAAACCACGTTTTCTAAAATTAAAAGCTAAATATGCGATTATGAAACCAATCATTAAAAAGAAAATAAGGGAAGCAGCAAAGTCTTGATGAAAATTTATAGCTATTTAAACTTAATCTGATTAGTAAATAATTGTCATGAAATTAGGAATGACTTTAGAACCGTTTAGAGGAATGTCTGTTAAACAGGTAGTTCCTTTGTTGAGATTGCTTGATTTAGATCATTTTGAGATTAATATGACTATGATACCAAAAATAGATGAATTTGTAAAGAGTTTACACAGGAAGACAACAACATTTCATCTCCCAATATATAGTAGATTTTTTTATGATATTGGTTCTCAGAATCCAAATTATCAGTTGAAAATAGAGCAATTAATTGATTTCTTGAATTACAATAAAGAGAGATTAAATCTGAAATATGTTTTAACTCACCCACCAGAAGATCCGAGCTCAACCAATTTTTCAATTATTGAGAGACTTGAACAAATAAATGTACCAATATTAATTGAGAATGTTTTAGGGGAATCTGATGAGAATTTTATGGAGTTCTATTTTCAAGCTAAAGACCGCTTAGGAAGAAAACTAGCGGGACATGCTATTGATGCTCCACATAGATTTGTAACTAACTATAAGAAATGGTTGGACATTCCGGAAGAAATCCAAAGGGAAATTGAGTATGTGCACATCTCAGATTGTACAAAATATGCTGATTTGCATTTACCTCTCGGATTAGGAGAATTACCATATGATGAATTCTTCTCTTTCTTGAAAAATATAGGATTTCGAGGAATTTTTCTGCAAGAAGTAATTCCAACTATAGATCAATTAAGTTCTCTCCTAGATTCATTTTTAGTAAACGTAAAACCGTTTTCATTGAATAGATATAGAAAACTGAAAATCCTCTATGGACTCACTAAACCTATAATAAATCTAGTAGTAAATACATCCTTTAAAGAATTAAGAAAAAGTGGTCATGGATTGCATACTCAAGATTTAGGATTTGATCTTGTATCACATTAGAAAAATGGAAAGCAGAAATTTTCTCTAGTTTATATTTTATTCGATGTCGAGTTTTGTTTTTGATTTATAGACCATAATTACTACAATGATAGCTACAATAATTAATAATGTAGAAGACAGAATCCAAGCCCACCAAAAACCAGTACCGAAGATGAGTCTTTCCCAAGTATTGAGCCAATCTTGGTAGTTCTCCCCAATATATTGGGAAGTCACTAAATCATTGAGTATTGTTACATTCTCTGTAGTTATTGCATAATCATAGCAAGGAGGTAACTCCACATCTGAATTTGCTGGAAACATCCAATTGTTTGTAGCAAGCAATTCCTGAACGTCGTTACTTAATGCATAATCTACATAGGTTTTAGCTAACGTCTCATTTGTTGTTCCCTCAACTATACCGATTCCTTCTATTTGCATCCAACTATATTCTTGCGAGTTATGTGAAATGATAGCAGCATTTTGCTCGAAACTATAATTAAAGTAAGCATTATAAGCAGGATCAGTTCCGTAGGAAACCATCATGTGGTCTTCTTTTGTATCAAAGACTCTTGCCCAAGTATCTGACCAGCTTTTATCAATGGAAACCACTCCTTGAGCAGATTTCCACCAGTCTTTCCAATCTAGACCAAGTACTTGCTCATAAAAGATAATTTGATACAAGAGAAAATTAATACCAGTAGCACTTAAAGTTGGATCTTGTAACGCAAAATCATCTCCGAATGTTGTTATAATATCATCAAAAGATAAATCAAGGATTTCAGGATAACTTGTCGTTGTAATAAACTCGGTATCAAAGATTATTGCAATTAAACCGTAA
Source organism: Candidatus Heimdallarchaeota archaeon (assembly GCA_030671945.1). GTDB lineage: Archaea > Asgardarchaeota > Heimdallarchaeia > JABLTI01 > JABLTI01 > JABLTI01. The sequence goes on along the minus strand of DAOVHJ010000057.1, from coordinate 5,133 downwards.
TCCATAGGTAAGAGGTATTTTTCGGGATCTAAAGCGGAAATAAGGGAAACTGGAATACCAGTTATATTAACACCAGATGTTATTGCTTTCAAAATTCCCTCATCTTTAGCTCGATTAATCATAATTGAATCTAAACCAATAACAACATCAGCTTGAGGATTGGATTTCTGATTGATAAGGGTGTTAAGAGCATCAACCATGCCACTGAATTCATGAACTCTAACTGTAACACCATGAGTGACACCAAATGCCTGAAAAGCAGTATCACGTGCTGCTACTGGGTCAAGACCCCAAGCTATAAAGCTATCATGAGTATAAATGACAAGTTCTTCATCAGCATTAGGATTGAAAATGTAGGTTTTAAAACTAGGATTTATACTTTGACTAAAATTTAGATTATCTGAAATTGCTCCAAGAAGAGGTATGAAAACTAATAATGAAATAAGTAATAATATTCGTACTTTCTTAGTTTGCATCTAATTATTACCTCTTTTATGATGATTTCTTATCATCCATGCATATAACTCATGAATTGCATCAATTTAAAATTATTTATGATAATCTCAAAATGAGTAAATTACGAAATAACTCTAGAAAATAACTCGTGAATACTTTTTTCATATGCTATGATTTCCTTAGGTGTACTAGAAGATATAGACCACTTCCAAGAACCGATCATGTATAATAGCCAAACAAAATCAAGCAATTCATCCGGCAAATCTGCTAGTTGTTTCTTATAAGAAGTCTGATATCCTGCCACTAATTCCTTATGAACTTCTTCTTGATTCAAGTCAAGTTGGGTTATTATCTTACTCTCAGCAAGAGATGGAAAAGCACTGAAATAGAAGCCGGCTTTTGTTAAATAAAAATCAAAACTTGGAGAACCTGCATAAGACCATTCGAAATCGATGATTCCAGTAACTTTTCCATTCTTTACGAGTATATTTGTTGGCTGTATATCCGAATGAACAAAACAACCATTTTCGTTAGGTTCTTCTATTCTTTCTGATAATTCATTAATTTTCCATTCCAAAGGTTTTCGATAATTCGGGAAGCTTGTTCGATCAACCCAATTAAGCATATCATAACAAAAAGCTTTGAAACAAGCTGCCCAATTTGCGAATTTGTTTCCCCAAAAATAATTAGAAGATTTCTTGGAATAATTTTCTTGCTTCACGCAAAAATCTCCAAAATGATCAAAGGTTATAGAATGCAATTCACCTAGATGATAACCAACTTTTCTTACAACTGAAAGAAATTCTCTTTTAGTTATGAGATTTTGTTCAACGATAGCTCTCAAATCCTTACCAGGCAGTTTTTCAAGAATCATATAGGAAAAAGGATAGTTATCGTCTATTATCTGATCAGCGATAACCCGAGGTAGAGGTATTGCAGTGTTTTTCTCTGCTATAGTCATTGCTTTTAACTCTCGAGTTTGCTTTAAAGGCCATTCCGGATTGTTTACTTTAAGAATATAGGATTCATTATTGGATAGTTTAAATTCATAAACTGGATTAACAAAGGATTTTTCAATTTCACTTATTCTTATTGTTTTCTCAGTTGGAAAGTGTTCTAAGATAATCTTGTGTATTTGTTTTTCTGATAAGGAAATATGTGATTTGAAGGGCATTGTGGTCAACTTGTTTTTTGACACTAAGCTAATCTTATACATAACTATTTTCTGTAAAGAACATTAGAGGTAGAAAAAAATTACTCCTGTTCAGAAGCAGCTTCTTTTTTCTTAAAAAGAGGAGCAAACAAGAACATCTTCTCTTCGGTTCCTTTGTAGATACCAAAGAAATACGGGACAAATCGAGGTAATTGTATTAGAGCAACAGTAAGAGTCATTACAGGAATTGTAATCATCGCCATCTCACTCGTTAATAATGGACCGAAGTTCCTCCAATAGAATGGCCATTCTATAATTAATCCAAAAGCACCTGTTGCAGTTATTGCTATCAATTGCATCGGTCTTATGTATTTGAATATTAAAGTAAGGAGAAAGACAAACATTCCCCACTCTAAAACCATCCAAGGGTTATAAATAAACATGAAACCAAAAATGGTAGAGTATCCATTACCACCTTTGAATTTAAAGAAGATAGGATAGCAATGACCAAGTAAAGCAAAGGTTGCTGCTAAACCTACTGCCCAACTTTGTTGTTCCTTAAAATTCACATTGGTAGCAATTATAGCAGGAATAAGACCTTTTGTTGTATCCAAAAGCATCACAAGGATACCGTATTTTTTCCCCAGATTTCGTCCAGTATTGAAAGCACCCGGATTATTATCGCCATGTTGTCTAATATCTTCTCTTTCTTTTAACCAATTAATAACAATAGCCCAGCAGATTGAGCCATATAGATAAGAACCAAGGGCTAAAAATACAAGCCCACTAACAATAGCAGGGTCCATTTGATGACCTTCTTTATATGACTTAATTCTTGTATTACTATAATTTTTTCTCTTTTACAGTCAAATTGAATGCGTTTTTTATTCGGTTTTCTCACTTTCTTGTTTTTTAAACCAAGTGAGTGTTCTTTCAAATGCTTCTTCTTTAGAGACGATTGGTTCATAACCAAAATCCCGCGTTGCTTTATCATGAACAAATGTGTGATCAATACATGTTTGGATTACAGAGAAACGATTGAAATTTGATTTAGGACTAAAAATTTCAGCGATAGTAGCAAGAAAATATGCAAGACGATAGGGAATAGATCGCTTTGGTAAGGGTAAACCTAATCCTTCCAAAAATGGTTCCATGAAAGTAAAGAGATTATCTGCAGGTTGATGATCACATACAAAATAATTTTGCCCACAAACTGGAGAGTCGGGTTTTAGGTTCTTAGCTGCAAGAACATGAGCATGTGCAGCATTTTCTGAATACACATGACTGAACTTTGCTGAACCATCTCCAAGTTTAATATTATTGTTACTCTTTGCAACCTTAATGATATTTGCAATGTGATACATATCTCTTGGACCGTACATACCAACTGGTCTTAAAGAGCAAGTAAGTAATTCAGGAGAGTTTGCAGCAATAACCATTTGTTCAGCAATAATTTTTGTTCTAGAATAGTGATCTTTTGGTAATTTTTTCGGATATGGTAAGGATTCATCGCCATAAACAATGGGTTTCTTACCATCAACCACAACATCTAAAGTGCTTGAATAAACCAATTTAGAAACACCGAGTTCCTTACAGACTTCAATAACATTCTTGTTTCCAGTAATGTTAACATCATCATAGATTTTTGCAGGAAGTTTTGGATCCCAAATTGCTGCTGCAGTTTGAAAAACAATATCTATATTTTCACAAGCCTTTCGAACACTTTCCTTATTACAAATGTCGCCTAAAATAAAATCCACATCATCATTTTTTTCTTGAAGCGGTTGAATATCTAAAACTCGGACATATTTTCCTTCATTTTGCAGTTGCTTAACAATTTCGTAGCCAAGCATGCCGGATCCTCCGATGACCAAGCATCTTTTAAAATCATCTTCTTTCGATTTATTTTTCGCCATTTGTTATTTCTCCTGTTTTTGTATTATCCTACCAAGTAACTTGGATTGCTTCTCCTGGACATGACTCTACACATTTCATACATCTCGTACAAAGAGATGGATAAAGTGGGGTAACGCGCCAAATCTGTGGATCATATGGATTTTCTTCTTCAACACCAAATGATTCATGGAGGAGGAAGAGAGCTGGTTCACAGACCTTAAGGCATTTCAAACATTCTTGAGGGTTAATTTCATTACCATCCCCACAAATCGAATAATTAATTTTGATTTTGGTTTTTTTACCCAACAAAACACTTCCTAATAAATTCCTTTCAACTCAGGAAAATCTTTTCGTGGGTGAATTCCTATAGCATCGTATTTACAGGCATGTAAACAAACCCCACAACCAAAACATTTCGATTTATCAATAATTGATTGTTTTCTAATGGGATCAAAATTTATAGCATCAAATTGACATTTTGCTATACATTCTTTGCATCCCTCACAAAAATCTGGCTTAATATCAACCACATATTCAGCTTTGTAGATTGAGTTTATACCAAAATCTAAACGAGGTCGTATCCCGGCACATTCGGGATTAGCACATGAGCATAAATTATTGATATACGGATATGGACCATACCAAATAGTACCAATATACCCTTTCTCATTATGTTCTTTGAATCGTTCAATTGCTTCTTCTCGAGTTAATTGAAATTTCTCATCGACAGGAATAAAACGAGGGAGTTTCTCAATGATTTCAGACATGACTCCGAAGTTGATACAGCAAGCATCTTTTTCTCCACGATGCATATACCGACACATACAATATTTTTGGATAATTGGTTCTGCAGCACAATGCTCTAGAATAGCGATTGCATCATCCAAGGGAACAACTTGACCAATGTGTCCTTCAGCTTTAAGTGGATTTGTAGGAGGTTTTGTGCTATGAAGCATTTTCTCAGCAGTATGTTTTACAATACGACCAATAATTGGCATTTGGATCTTATAACCAAGACCAACACCATTAAAACCAGCAATTTTTCGAACAGCAATTTGCTCAAAATTCTTGTATTGCTCTATTAAGAACTCTCGAAGATTGTATTCTTCTACGATTTCATTAGAATAATTTCTTGCATTGAGATACCACTTTCCTGCGGTACCATGCTTCAAACAATTATCACACATAGTTGTGCACCGGTACAGATAGATGTTATAGGATGATAATCTAATAGATGGTAATTTGCTAGTAATTTAAGTTCAAACTTATTTAAAGATTTAGCAGAAAATCAGTGATTTCTATTTTGCTATTTCTATTTCTTCTTCGTTCTTTGGGATTGAGTTGTTTTCATGCCAGATTTCTGGACCACGAAGTGAAGAGAGAACTATAGCTATGATCATGAAGACACCGAGAATACCAAATAGTATTTTTATAGTTGGAATATAATTCACAGCTGCTAATTCATCCGGATTACCACTTCTTTTTATAACCAAATTGAGAATTAAGTAGAAAATGGTCGTGGATAATGCTGTTCCGATTGTATAACCAATATTCCTAGCCAATTGTAAGAAACCACTAACAATACCCAATTCATCTTTCGGTACACTCGACATAACTGAGTTAGTATT
>DAOVHJ010000269.1 GCA_030671945.1 Candidatus Heimdallarchaeota archaeon | reverse complement strand
TGCTTTTTCCTGAACCAGAAACCCCAGTTACTGCAGAAATTCTTTGAAGTGGTAATTGAATATCTATCCCCTTCAAATTTCTGAAGGTTGCATTTTTTATTGTAAGAAACTCATCAGGTTGTGGTCGTAATTCTGGTATGACTACTTTATCCCGGAAACTAAAATAACGACCTGTTGGACTATCTTCAGCCCATAGTTCATTAGCTGTTCCATGAAAAACAATCTCTCCTCCTTCTCTTCCTGCTCCAGGTCCAATATCAATTGCTTGATCAGCTACAGCTGCAGCCATTCGGTCATGTTCAACAAACACTACAGGACCTGCTAATTCTCTGAAAGCAGGCAGAAATTTCATGACATCACTTGGGTGTTGTCCAATCGTTGGCTCATCAAGTATGTGCAGCATGTCTTCTAGTCTACTAGTTAGAATTATTGCAAGTCTTACTCTTTGAGCTTCTCCTCTCGAGAGGGTTGGAGATGATCTATTTAATGAAATGTAACCCAAACCGACTCTGTGAAGGGCATTTATTCTTCTTGTAATCTCATTCTTTAATCTATCAGCTGTTTTTGGCAGAAAAATAGTCTCAAATAATTTCTTAATTTCACTCACAGATAATTTCAGAAGATCAGGTAGCCTTAAGCCATTCCATCTCACTGCAACAGCTTCAGGATGAAGACCAGTAGAATGACATAACTCACAACCTTTTCCCTTACACGCTTCACAAGGCATATGGAAATACTTGGGTTCAAGTTCAGTGAACCAATAATTACAATTAGTACAAATTCTTGTTTTAGCCAATTTTATTTCTTCATCATTTGTGCGAATAATTATGTAAGAGGATCCAAGTTCAAACACTTGCTGTATAATCTCTCTTATCTGCTTTGTAGTCGCTTTCTTTGTGAGTACAGCCAATTTTATTTCGATATCATGCTCTTTATTTGGATCTAGAGGTTTACCATCCCAATTTTTCTTGTCGATTATTATTGATTCATTATCGAATTTTTCTTCTAACATACTTAGGAGAGTTTTATGACTTCCTAATGATCGCTGATTAACAGGTGCTAGAATCTCAATTGTATCCTTACTAGCTTTATTTCTAACAATGTCTATTATTGCATCCTCTGAATGAACAGCTAATCCCGAACTGCACTGTGGACAGAAACGAATGCCAAAATTTGAATATAAAATTCTAAAGAAAGGATGTAAACCTGAAGAAGTTGCTAACGTTGAGAGTGGATTACGATTTAAGACGTTTTGATCCACAGCAACTGCTGGACTAATTCCTGTGATAGTATTTACATTTGCTTTTGGGAGTCTTAATCGAGTAGAGCGAGGAGTAAAAATATCAAGGAATCTTCTACGGGCTTCATGGTAAAGAGTATCATACACTAATGAGCTTTTTCCAGAACCGGAAATTCCAGTAACAACCGTTAAACCATCTTGTATTTCTACATCGACATTTTTCAGATTGTTTTCTTTCGCACCCTCGATTTTGATTTTCATCGAAATCTCTCGATTTTTTACATCTCTGAAGTGTTTACCCTTTTTCCTTTTCACTATTAAGTTATTTTGTAAGCAATGGTTACTTTTATTGTTTTAGTAATCATGATGATAGGAGATTACCGAAAGTAAAGGAAATTTGTAGCAAGAACCTGTTTATCACTTAGAATTTTTTTTATTTGAATAACTTTTAAAAGAACCGTGTTTGCTGTTATTTTATGAACGAAAAAAATATTCCTCCAATAGCTAAAAAAGAATCGAAAATTACAGAGATTTTTGATCAAAAATTCGATGACAATTATTTCTGGCTTAGAAATAAAGAGAATCAAGAAGTTATTGATTATTTAACTGCTGAAAATGAATATACCGCGGAAATAACCAAACATCTCGACACTTTTAATGAAAATCTCTTTGAAGAAATGAAGAATAGAATCAAAGAAGATGACGAAAGTGTACCATACAAACACAATGATTACTATTATTATACTAAAAACGAGAAGGGTAAGGAGTACAAGATTTATTTTAGGAAGCATTTGGATTTAGATGCTGAAGAAGAAAAAATTCTAGATCTTAACGAATTATCTGAAGGTTTGGATTATTATTGGCTTCAAAGATACAAGATAAGCCCTAATCAAAAGATGCTAGCCTATTCATTTGATAATACTGGGTACGAGAAATTCATCATACAAATTAAGGATCTTGAAACTGGAGAAACAAGTACGCCAGGCATGGAAAATGTTGGTTGGAATCTTGAGTGGGCTGATGATACAACAATTTATTATACTCTCAGAGACGATGCTCAAAGAGCTTATGCGGTAAAGAGACATATTCTTGGCACTTCAGCTGAGGATGATGTATTTATTTTTGAAGAAGAGGATATTACTCGACGTGTATCAATCTGGAAAAGTAAAGATAAGAAATACCTTTTCGTTAATTCAGAATCAACATTAAGCTCAGAGGTTCGATTTTTGGATCTTTCCAATCCTTTAGGGGAGTTTATTGTTTTCTATTCACGAGAAAAAGAGCATGAATACAATATTACCCATAAAGATGGTTATTTCTATATTGTAACAAATTCTGATGATTCAACTAATTTTAAGTTGATGTGTACTGCTGTAGATAAGATAGGCAAGGAGTTTTGGGAGGAGATTATTTCTCATAATGAGGATGTTCGTCTCTTATGGACTGAAGCTTTTGAGAATTTCTTGGTCATTCATAAAAGACATGAAGGTTTGAAACAAGTAGAGATCTTTTATGGAAAAGATGAAGAGAAAAATCACGATATAACATTCCCTGAACCTATCTATGGTGTCTGGAGCGGAGACAATTTTGTATACAATTCGGATGTTGTTCGATTAGAATATACTTCACTTATAACACCTAAATCAGTATTTGATTATCATGTTAATGATAAACTGCTTGAATTATTAAAAGAAGAAGAAGTGAAGAACTACGAGAAAGGAGATTATGTTACTACTAGAAAATTTGTTAAGGCACGTGATGGAGTAAACGTTCCAATTTCTATTGTGCATAAAAAAGGACTTTCTTTACCGGCTCCTACAATGCTCTATGCTTATGGTTCATATGGTTATCCAGTTGATACTAATTTCTCCCCTACAATAGTTAGTTTGATAGAACGTGGCATGATTTATATCATCGCTCATGTTAGAGGAGGCGGAGAACTTGGTCGGAAATGGTATAATGATGGCAAGATGCTCAAAAAAATGAATACCTTCACTGATTTCATCGATTGTGCTCAATATCTCGTTGATAACAAGATTACAACTAAAGAGCAATTAGTTGTTCAAGGTGGTAGTGCTGGTGGATTGCTAATGGGAGTAATTATGAATATGCGACCTGAATTGTTTCATTTAATTATTGCTCGAGTTCCATTCATTGATGTCATTAATACTATGCTAGATGAAAGTATACCCTTGACTGCTTTGGAATGGGATGAATGGGGTAATCCAAAAATAAAGGAACAGTTTGAGTATATGTTACAATATTCGCCTTATGAGAACATAGAAGCAAAAGATTATCCACATATACTTGTAACAACTGGATTAAATGACCCAAGAGTTGCTTATTGGGAACCAGCAAAAATGGTTGCTAAACTACGAGCACTAAAAACTGATGATAGCATTTTGATCTTGAAAACTAATATGGGCGCAGGACACGGCGGAGCTTCAGGTAGATATGAGAAAATGAAAGAAACAGCGTTTATTTATGGTTTCGCTCTTGATAAATTAGGTTTAGTAAAATAACTGAACCTATCATTTTATTTACTTAAAGATAAATTATCTATTTTTATCCGTCAATTTTTCTAGTAACCTTTTTCTTAAATAAATTCAAATTTATACATGGTGGTTATTTGGCTCTATTTGTTTTGGTTTATGTTTGTAGTTTTTTTATGATAGGAAGGAACATTATTTCTTTAGTTTTAAAATTTAAAGACTTGTTAACCAAAGAAAAAAGAATGGAGTTTGATAAATCTAAATCACAATATTTTCTGTATGCTGCATTAATCCTAACAGCAATATTAGGGATTATTTGTGGTATTGGATTGTTATTTCCATATCAGATATTTGGTTACTATCTATTC
>DAOVHJ010000161.1 GCA_030671945.1 Candidatus Heimdallarchaeota archaeon | reverse complement strand
TACCACCACATAAAATGCATTGTAGTAATTTAGCTGTAGATGCCTTACATAAAGCAATAGAAAATTATAGGGAAAATAAAAAGAAATAGAAAAATACTCTTCTAAGAGAATATTTTCCTTAAAGTAGCAACAATGTGTTGCATGTCTTCTTCGCTAACACCAGGATTAATAGGTATTTGGAAGTGATCCTTCCCAACTCTCTCAGCGACTGGACAACTAACTTTACTATAGTCTGGGAATTTTATGAATTCTGACCAATAATAATAATTGTTAATGTCCGTATACGCTGGTTGTTTATATGAAGGAACATTGTAAATCTGTCGAGAACCAATATTATTAGCTTTTAATTCTTCAATGACTTTGGTCACAGGTAATTCTTTTTTATCAGTTCTTCCAGCAGCAATATACCAACCATGTTGGGCTTTATCATAGATTTTTTGCATTGCAAAGCCATCTAAATCCGACAATTCTTTCAGAAGAATATAGGCATTTCTTTTCCTTGCTTCAAGCATCGCAGGTAATTTTTTCATTTGTTCAACACCAATCGCTGCATGAATATTTGTAGTCCGATAATTATAACCGATTTTAGTATGGAAGTAGCCGCCTTTTGGTGTTCTCCCATGATTTCTGAGGCATAAGATTTCATCTTTTAATTCTTCATTATCTGTAACTATCGCGCCACCCTCACCGAATGGGAGATTTTTTGAAGCATAGAATGAGAAGCATCCAACTTCGCCAATTGTTCCGGTATGTTTTCCATCAAAATACGAACCGTGTGATTGGCAAGCATCTTCCAAGATAAGGAGATCATGATCTGTTGCAATGTCCTTTAGAGCTTTCATATCACAAGGATTACCAAAAATATGAACAGGTAAAATTGCTTTTGTCTTCTTAGTGATTTTTTCTTCCACTTTTTCAGGGTCTATATTGTATGTTTCTGGGTCAATGTCTGCAAAAATAGGAATTGCGCCATTAAACAAGATACTATTACTTGATGCAATAAAGGTGAAAGGGGTTGTAATTACTTCATCTCCGGGTTTAATCCCTGATGCTTCTAATGCCAAATGTAATGCAGTAGTTCCATTTGATGTTACTACAGTATATTTGGATCCTACAAATTCACAAAATCTTTTTTCAAAATCTCTAGCAACTGGTCCTTCTGCAAGATATTTTGAATCTATTACAGCATTTAGAGCTTCTTTTTCTTCTTTTCCTACTTGAGGATCTACGAATTTTATCATTGAAAGTAATACCTCATTGTGTTGTAATTTATTCTAACTAGCAATATACGAATTCTCTTAGAAATTTCAACTATTCCTATTTATAGACTTAACTATTCTTTAAAAAAAATATGGTTGTTAAACGACTAGTTTATTTGCTTATGGAATAATTTTTTAGATGTAATATGAATGATAGTAGCAACAAGAGGACAAGGAAAATTGAAAATTAATCCTGAAAAGATATTCTTTGAAAATGCAACTATAGCTCATGCTGCAGATTGGGCTAAAATATTCATTAAAGGCATGAATAATTGTCAGTGGATGTCACGTTATTTTAAAGAACAAAACATTTCAGAATTAGATGTTTCGATTTCTATAACTCAAGATATTAGTAAAAAATCAGACGCCGAGCTATTTCTAATTGCATATCTTTCAGATAAACCAATTGGAATTATTCGTTTTGATGAATATTGGGTTCCAGGAGCAACAAAAATTCTAAGTCATTTCCCTCTTATTTTACCGAAATTTCAAAGAAAAGGCATTGGTAGATTATTAGTTAAAGAAGGCTTTCAGCAAGCATTTGCTAAAGGATTTACAGATTGCTGGACTGAATGTTGGTCTATGGATAAAAGAGAGATAAGCCTTTATCAGAAATTTTATGAGAAAATCGGATTCAGGAAAAAATCAGATAGATTAGAAATGAATTGTGTTCTTGAGTCTATCAAAATAGAAGATGAAGTTGTTTTGAAAGGATTAAGAACAGAATCAAGTCAAGAAGTAACTCCTGAAATAGTGGAAGCTATTAGTACTTCTTATGGAAACTCTCTGGACAAACTACACACAATAGAGCATCTTGATAAGCCAGAGATAACAAAACATTTCCTTGAAAAAACAAAAAAAACTGTTGAAAACATTGGTTTTAGTATTCAATGTATTGTAGCGAAATATAAGAAGCAGTTATGTGCAGGATTAATGACAGCGACATCAAAAAATAAAGGAATGATCTTAGAGATAGGGGTTATTCCTAAATATAGGAAATTAAAGATTGCACAGAGCTTGATTACAAATTATATTATTCAGATGAAGAATCAAGGCATCAAAGAAATAGTTCTTGGTGTTGATCATGAAAACGTTCCAGCCATTAATCTTTATGCAAAATTAGGATTCAAGAAAACATGGTTTGGTGTTCTTATGTTATTGGAAGATAAAGAGAAGCTAGGATTAGTGTAACTGTGAAAAAGGAGGGATTCTATTGAAAGCAATTGATACCCATTGTCACTTAAATCATACTTTGAAAAGAGGATTAAAACTCAATACCATTCTTCAACATGCAGAGGAAAATAATGTTGTTGCATTAATTGATTCTCCGGTATATATTACTGATTATTTACAATCAATTCGGTTTCATAAAAGGTATTCAGATAAAATTTTTGTAACTCTTGGAGCTCCACCTGCTAATTATCATGAAATGAATATAGATAGTGTGATTGTCAATATAAGAGAACATGCTGATAAAGAAGAGATAGTTGGTATTGGTGAAGTTGGTTTAGATTACTATTGGGTGAAAAAGCAAGCTATAAGAACCAAGCAACACGAAATATTCAAGCGATTTATCAAGTTAGCTAACGAACTAAATTTACCATTGACTGTTCACAGCAGAGATGCTGAAAAGGATTCAGTTGATATCTTATCCATTGCAGAGACTCCTATTATTATGCACAGTTTCTCAGGCGATGTCGAGACAGCTTTAGAGTGTGTAGATCGAGGATATTACATTTCCATACCAACAGCCGTTACGAGCAGGAAAAAATACAAACGATTAGCAGAAACTGTTCCCTTAGAAAATCTAATAACGGAAACTGATTCTCCTTATCTTTCACCATTTCCTGATAAGAAAAGAAATGAACCAGCAAATGTAATTTATGCTGTCAAGGAAATTGCTATAATTAAAGAACTTTCCGAAGACGATGTTGCTAACGTTACTACAGATAATGCCATTAGAATTTTTAATTTGAAAATTTAGTTTTTTTGTGTTGTGTTTTACACTATTAATAATGTTTAAAGACTACATCCCGCTATAACTAAAATACTGAGTTCGAAAACCGGTGATTTTATGAATTCTGCTCAAAAAATGACTTTATGGGACTCTCTAGATGAATATAAGAGACGTAACCCAGAAAGTGTAAATCCACCATCTGAAAGAATTGATCCAGATATTCCTGGTTCTTATTTTTGGGTAATTATAGCTACTAATTGGCAAAACATGCATCCATTAGTTCAAGATGTTCTTTTCATTTGGTATAAAGCACTAACTAAATTTCATACAGGTAATCATGAAGAGGAATTAGATCCAAAATCAACTGAAGCCCTTGTGTATAGATTAAATGAGCTAGATTCGAAACTTAAAGCGTTTGACTTAGAAAGAGGAAATTTGGAACAAGAATTAACAATTCGAGATAGAGATTTTCAGCAATTAAGAAAAATAACTGGTAAGCGAGAAAAAGAAAATATTGAAGTACAGCAGATGCTTGGGAAAAGTTTTCAAGATAAAATCATGGATAAACAGAAAGAACTTGATGAAAAAGCAGACACTATTAAAGAATTGGAAGATCAAGTTCAAGTTTTAAAGAGCAGATTATCTTCAAATGGAATAGATACAGTTACTACTCCTGTTGTTGAAACACAAACTGAATCTGTTGAGATGTTACACTTGAATGAGCATATTGAAAGTCTTAAACACGAAGTTGATGAAAGAACGAGATTGTTGAAAGAAGTTAGTGAAAAACTAAAACAACAAAATGATAAATTAAAAGAACAAAGTGATCATATAGCTTATCTACAAAATAAAATAGAGATTAAAGATCAGAAGATCAAAGAGATAAAGGGTTTATTGCAGGGATAAAAGTAGCCAAGTTTAGGTTAGGATTAAATGGTAAAATTAATATTTAAAATAGTCATCATTGGTGATCCAGCTGTTGGAAAAACAAGTATTCGAAGAAAATACTTGGGAGAAACAACAATTAAAGAATATATTTACACTATAGGGGCCGATTTTGCTACAAAAAGATTGAAAATATCAAAGGATCTTTCCGTACAATATCAGATTTTTGATTTAGCAGGACAACAAAAATTCGATAAAGTTAGAGCTTCTTTTTACTCCGGAGTTCAAGCAGCAATTCTTGTTTATGATATAACTGATAATAATACTTTGAGAAATATGCCAAAATGGATTAGGGAAACCAAAAAGAATAATGATGGAACACTAGAAACATTTGTCATTGTTGGTAATAAAATTGATTTAAAAGACCAGAAGAAATCAAATGATGTTCTTTTGAAAAAAATACAACAAGAGTTATCGAAAGAGATGGGGCACGACATATTACATATCACCACTAGTGCATTGACTGGTGAGAATATTGACTCAGTCTTCAAAAAACTAACTTATGAATTACTTGTTGCTTATAGCAAAGATTCCCCAGCTATTGCGAATCTTATGAAGGATGTAGAAGATAAGCTTGTGATAAAAGCTCCACAAGAGCCTATAGAACCAGAAATTCTACCTACAACAGCAGATGTTAAAGATAAAGCACTTGAGAGTATCGTCGAAAAACGTTTGAGAAGATTCGAATTAGAAATCAATCATTTGAAGTTAGAAATTAGAGAATTACATGCCGATATTCATAATCTACAAGATTTAATTTTGAAATATATTGCTGATCATAAAATCTACTTGAGAAATTAAGTCTACGAGAAGATTTCTAGTTAATTTCTATTTTTTCAAAAACTACAATTTATTTAAAAATGTAGTTTTATTATATTAACGAGATAATAAATCTGAGAGGTTAAAAGAATATAATTTGGGGTTATTGAGAAAATGATTTCAAAGAAGAAGGGAGGTATATTTGTTCTGATTATTCTTTTATCTCTTATCTTTGTGACAGATCACTCAATAATTATTCATTCAGCATCATCTATTGGTGATTTTGTGGATTTTGACTCGTTTACTTGGAATGTTGCTTATAATAATTCATTTGATCCTTCAACAAATAAGGAAACAACCAGTCAACTTATTTTAGATAGAATTGTTGATGAGGAACGCATTTGGTATAAATACAATGATACTCTCGGTGATTTCGTTTCAGATTGGATGAATCCTGATTTAACAGTCCAGAATCTTCCACTTGGCACTACTGATACTATCACTAATATTCCAACACTACAAGAAATTATTCCAAACTTATGTTTTATGCCTATAGATTGGACTGAGAATAGTCTTAGATTTATTGATGCATCATATAATTTAGAGAATGATATTTTCTACATTGAGAATGTGATTAACAGTACTATTACACACAACAGATTATTTCGATATGGTGCAGCTATTCGAGACGTATACATTTTTGAACATGTATTTGTTGAAGATTTTATAGAGGATTTTACAATCAATAATGAGAGAATGAAAGGGAGTTCTCAAGCAGTTTATAATGCGGAATTAGGGTTCTTAATCGATTATCAAATTAGAATACAAAGCTTAGAGTCTTCAAGAAATCTTAACCTTTCAATTGAATTAATAGATTCCTCTCAATCTTTAGGTTGGTCAATTCATTTCAAAAGATTTGTTGGTTTCATGTGTACTGGTTTCCCTTACTTCTCATCTTGGGTTGTTATACTAAGTATAATCTTTACCAAAGTCTATAAGAAAAGAAAAAAAGAATTGGAGATTCTTGAAGGTCATAGAGCTGCATTTGCAGAAAAGATGAGAGAAAAAGGATTAGAAGAAGAAGATTTCTATTTCATTAATATCTGTCCATTCTGTTTGGAACACTTGAAAAAAAATCAGCGAAAATGTCCAAATTGTAAAGGTATACGATAAAAAATAAGAAAATACCTCGGTTTTACCGAGGATTGTTTTTAGCCGTTTACTGTAAAACCATCGAATGCAATTGTTGGTGTCTTCACAGCAGGAAGTAATTTCGAATCAGAACCGAGGTTTCGGATGTTTTGGTAGCTTTTGTATAAGTTACCTGCAACAGTAATAGAATTCAATGGATGTGAAATTTCTCCATTCTCGATTAAGTAAGCAGAAGTTGCTACTACTGAGAAATCTCCAGAGATTACGTTTGAATGCATCATACCCATGACTGAATCCATGATGTAAACACCTTTATCAATTCCAGAAAT
>DAOVHJ010000184.1 GCA_030671945.1 Candidatus Heimdallarchaeota archaeon | reverse complement strand
TGGGTCAAAATTATCTTTAGCAAGTCTAGATTATAGTGATTTTAGTGGAGCTGATTTCACCTTTTGTAATCTTCAATTTGCCTCTCTTCGAGAAGCTAATCTTAAAGGAGCAATACTGACTAAAGCTCTTTTGAAGGAAGCACGTTTGATAAAAACTAACCTTGAAGGTGCCGATCTATCTGGTGCAATAATGGAAGGTGCTGATTTAAAGGATGCAATTCTTGTTAATGCTATATTAGTTGGAGCAATTATGAAAGGTGTGAAAAATAAACCACCATAGTAGTTTTGTAAAAAATTAAAAAAGCACTTCATAAATAAGTCCTTTTCAGGATTTTTTCGAGTGCAAATGTTTTTGAACTACTTCAGCTAATATTAATACACTCTACCGACAATAATCTCTGAGGGATTTGATGAGTGACTTTGAATATAACAAAATGATAGAACAGATTAAGGAAAAGAGGGATCCTAAAGAAAGAGAAGAGCTCTTTGATTTTATTGGTGAAAATGGCGATGATCGCTTTGTTGAACCACTAACAGAGCTAATTAAAGTTGATGATAGCCCACACATGCGACAATCACTTTATGCAACCTTTACTAGAATTGGAACGGAACTTGCAGAAGAAGTAATTCGTGAAAAGGTTAGAACGAAGTTACCTAAGGATGATGGGAAAAAGATCACAAAGAAATCCTGGGAAGAAGCAGTTGTTTTTCTAAGTAAAAATCTTGAAAAACCACTTGTAAAGAAAGCAGAAGAAATCATTGCAGATGAAGGTAAACTCTGGGGAATTAAGAACAAAGGTGGCATTGGCATCTATATAAGAAATCTACTTCGAAACACTGGATTCAATTGGGGCGAATCTGCTCTTGAAACCTATTGGAGTTGGGTAGTAGAAGACGCATTAAAGAAGATAAAGAAATCTTAATGTGAATTCTTATTTTAAAAATAAGAAAATTGTTGGAGAAAATTTCTCCACACTTCATTTTTATTCTGATATAGTTTCTTTAGGTGGAATAAAGATTGTTTTTGAAACATCCACTAGAAACTTGAGAAACAATGCTGCAAGAAATGGAATTAGAACCAATGTTGCATAGAGTAATCTGGATCGTCCTAAATCCTCAGAACCAAAAGCGAGTAGTTTAACAAGTGAATCCCAATATCTGAAATATAAGAAGAATGCTCCAAATACCACAAATAGTAGCACTAATTTAATGATATCTTTAATGGACACACGATCTCTGAATGGTACTTTTTCTTCTTCTTCAAAGTACTCCCATTCTTCTTCGTCTTCCTCATCATCATAGAATTCATCGTCATCGTATTCATCAGAGCTCAAAGTTATTCCTCAATAAAGCTAGATTATATCATGTGTTTTCATTTACTGTTTAAAAAAGTTGTTTCCATGAAGATTTTTAATCTATTGGATTCTTTCGTAATTAGATTAATAGTTTCAATATTTTTTTTATTAAATTTGGTTTGTTTAATAAAGGAGTTTACCCTTATTACAAACAAGTTTTTCGGAGAGCTCCCAATGTCACCTCGAGATTCAAAAAGAAAAAAGTTAAACTGTAAATTTTGCCAGAAAAATGCTGAATTTATGAAACTGTATAATGATTTCTTTTGCCCAAGTTGCTTAAGATTTCGAAAAGAATCAGTGGCTACTGATCCAAAATTATTGCCTGTTCTCAAACTTAAGAAATACAAATTTAGTGCTCAAAAGTATGCTTATTTCATTTACAGTGAAATTGATTCAAAGATAGGTTCCTGTGAACGCAGGGACTTGTCGAAGTATATCAATAAGAAAGAGTACAATATACGATATATTTTCTTTAATGATATGGATCTAATTATAGCTTCTCTAGATGGTAAAACCGTCAATGCTCTAAAAGATACAGATGCTTCCTGGAAAGTCTATGATTATGGAAGGAATATCCGAGGAGAAATAAAACTCATAAGTGAAACTGATACCTGGCAGATTTTAGATTCAAATGGGAAAATCATTGGATTAAGAGATTCTCAAGATAGTAAAGTTGCTCTACAAACAGCTCGACAATTTACCATGCTTGATGCTAATAACCCAGAAAATATACTCTTCAGAATATCTCGTAAAGTAGGTTTCAATTTACAAATGATTTCAGAAGATTTTGACCCACATCTCGCGTGGGCCACTGTTATTGGAATTCACAGGAAATATTACCTTTAAGTTACATTCTTTCTGAATATCTACCTCGAGAGGATATCTCAAGTAATTTGTTTTCGATATCTTTACTATTTACTGAAGTTTTTTTGTATCCTTTAATTACTATTTTCCATGCATCAACAAAAATTGCTGAATGAGTGTTTCTGAAAGCTCGCTCTAATAGAAACAAGTCAATTCCAAAATCCTCTAGTCTATCTGAAATATAGCCAAGCCCAAAATCAACAAATGCTAATTGTTTTTCATTCGGACTTTTTATTATATTTGATGTAGTTAGATCTCCGTGTATAATCCTTGCATTGTGAAGTTTTCCAATGTCTTCTCCCAGTTGTTCACAGATTTCTTGAATTTCTTTTTTGCTGATTTTTGGTAATAATGTTTTCAAAATTTCTCCATCTATATATTCTAAAACCAAAGTTGTGTTTGATATATCAATTTCAAAAATAATTGGAGTTCTCACTCCAGCTTCTTTGGCTTTTGCTAATAATTTCGCTTCATGAATAGTTCTAGATTTTCTGAATTGAAAATCTAATTCTTTTATCCGGTAGCTTTTTGGAAAACGAACTTTACGTAGTGCAGGGAGGTTAAACCATTTTTTGAGAAATAATTTTGATTCTGCACCACGCAAGTCTTCCTTCATCAAATTAGCCACCTATACATACTAAAAGAATTATATCTAATTAAAAGATTTAATCACATTCTATTAAATTATTAGAAAGTAATTATACAATTAGTAGGATTTTTGTGAGTATCTTTAAAATATTAAAAGAAACATTTAGCGGCTGCCTTTTGTTTTGAATTCAGTATACCCACAATGACCACATGTCCTTCTGTCTTTGTGTTCGGCTAGGAATGAACCTTTGCATCGTGGACATTCTTTTTTCATTCGTTTAATACCTGATTTATCTACTTTATAATATTTCCAGACTTCTTGGTTTTTCTCTTTGGGCATTTCAGTCTAACCTCTTAATTGCTTTTCTTAGCTCCTATTCTTTAGGAGGAGCTTTTGGGGTATTTCTTTTGATCAAGTATTCTGGTTCTACGTGTTTCAAGTTATCAACGGATTTATAGGCGTGAGCCATTCCCTTGCTTTTTCGATTTCCAGTTTCTTGATGTATTCCCTTAATTATCACTAGATTTTCATCATAGTTGATTAATGCTGCAAGCTTAGATCTAACTTCAAGTCTCTTTGGGGTTTCTTTCTCTGATTCGACTATGAAAGATACTTCTAATCTATCGAGCAATACATTGGTCTTCTTTTCAACGACTTTAATCTTCATTTTACTCAACCTTCATGCGTTCGATGAGCTTTTCAAATTTGAATCTTGCGTTCATTGTTACTTTTATAAGAACAATCCCTTTATGGGGTTGTCCGTAAACAACAAAGGAATTCTCTGGTGCTTCCAAAACTGCTGGAAACACAAGCAAATCCTCTTCTCCAGTGATTAAAAGAACTATTGGTTCTTTTGGTAATTTCTTTTCTTTTCTCTGGATCTGTCGCTTTATCGCTTGTGATATTTCCGTCCAAGCTTCAACGGTTATTTTCGCTGGAGGATTATTACTATTTATTACTTTTGCGTTATGAATTGAGATTTCGTGGTAAGGTTCTCTAAGATTCTTACCGTCAATTATGGAAATATCTGGAGTTAATCCATGCTTTAATGCATCTTCAACACAAAAATCTCCAACAAAAATAATGAGTGGGGGGGATTCCTCTTCGACTAATTTAATTAGTTTTAAAGTTGGTTCTTCAGTGATGAGTTCTCCTAACGGATCTTTTAATTCAGAACGCATTTCTTCTGGAAGAAAATATTCCTTAAAAGAACTATTTGATTTTTCTTTCATTTCACTATCAACCAAATAATAAAATAGAAAACTGATATCTATCTCACTCTGAGAGCATAAGTTCCAGGTTTCTTAATATTGAGCTTTTTAGCAATTTCAGAATTCTCTGGATCAATTATATGAACTTCTCCAGAATAATCTTTAGAAAAGTTGTGGGTTTTACAATTTGGGCATTGATTCCCTTCTTCGATAATTCTGTGGCAAGTTTTACATGCTTTAGCCATTTTAAACACCAAATTATTTTACTTGTAACAATATCTATCTATGATTTTTTAGTTGTTTTCTTCTTTGTTGTTGTAGTAGCTTTTTTAGCTGGAGCTTTCTTATCTGCATCCTTTTTGGTTGTTGCAGCTTTCTTTGCAGGTGCTTTTTTCTTGGAGTCTGCTTTCTTTGCTGGTTCTTTCTTCTTGGGGTCTGCTTTCTTTGCTACTTCTTTTTTAGCTGGTTCTTTCTTCTTGGGGACTGCTTTCTCAGCCTTCTTGACTTTTTTCTGCCCTTTCGCTGAAGCTTTCTTCCACTCTTCAACCCAGCTTTCAACCCCTAAACCGGCTTGACGCATAGTAACTCCAACACGAATTTGGGATTTACCAATAGTAACTGCAATAATTCTTGCACGAACCCGATCGCCAACACTGATTCTTTTACCACTCTCTCGTCCTAAGAGTGCTCCTTCTTTGGAGCTATACGAGTAGAAATCATCAGCAACTTGGCTGACATGGCATAGGGCATCAACACAACCCAATCTGAGAAAGACACCAAAATCAGTAACCTCAACAACATCACCAATGATAAATTCCCTATCTTCAGGAAGATAATTGAGAGTGGTAAATGCTACATCAAAAAATGCTGCACCGTCTCCTGGGACAAGTCTTCCAGGACCAATTTCAATAAGATCAATAACAACAATAGTCAAACCTAAATCCTTACTAATCGTACCCTCGAAAGTCTCTCGACAAATTTCTAGGACGACTTCATCGAGATTTTCGCCAAAACGTCTGGGAATCACTCGGATGGTATCGCGAACGGTGGTAACCTGGTAAATTTTCGTATCTCCTACCAATTTTTTTTGGTTTTTCCCTGCCTATGCTCCTTGCCTTCTCTTTCTATGAGTTGGATTTCCTCTCGAGTCAGCTTTGTTCATGGTCAAGGAATTGATGCATCTCAGCATCTCTAGCACTTTTGCAGAGGTATTTATTCTTTTGTATTTCTCCGCAACTGTTTGCCGATTCTGAGAATCGTTTTTTAGTCTTTTGGTTGTTATTTCTAATGACTATTTTCTTTTTTCCTTATTTCCTTAAAATTCGAATCCGGTCTCACACACCACTTCTTATTTTTTAATCTGCATTTAATCTACTTTATATAGTAATTTTAAGCATAGTTATTTCCATTATTCTACAAAATGCGAAGGTTTTTTTAGCAAAATAACACAGTCAATAAAAAGGATAAAACTATAAGTGATTTAGAATTTAACGATAATAGTTAACCAACTATCTCTTAATTGGTGTTTAATATGGTA
>DAOVHJ010000325.1 GCA_030671945.1 Candidatus Heimdallarchaeota archaeon | reverse complement strand
TGACAATTATAGAATTAATACCGTAACAGTTTACATAACAAGCATTACCTTTGATGAAACATTCATTTTAACTCCCGCAAATGATAGTACCCCACTATTTGGTGGGTATAGTATCACCTTGAATTTAACAGACGTACCATATGACCTTTACTCAGTCAGAGTAGTTGTTTCAGATCATGCAGGAAATGAGCATAGTCAAATATTTAATATTGATTTAAAGCCTCATGAAGTCCTGCCTTGGATCCTGCAAGGTAACAATATAATTTATGTTTCAGCAGGTGGCGCTCTAGTAATCTTAATTGTGATTTTGTTTAGTGTTGTTGTAAGGAAGCAAGTAGTAAACATAGGCTGGAAAAATGAAATTGTTACTGTAGCTTACATTCTTAATGGTTTACCTTGTGTATACATGATGAATAGACCTGAAGAAGTGAAAGGCGATATGCTTTTTGGCGGAGCTATGGCTGGCATTAGAGGTGTCTTGGAAGAAATTACCGGTGAAAAATCCAAGATGAAACTCCAAACTGTAGATATTGGGGAAAAGAAAGTACTCATTTGTCCAGGTAACCATGGTGACGCTGTTTTAATGCTAGATTCAATTAAGCCAATTCACAAAGAGAAAATCATTGATTTCACTAAAGCATTCGAATTTGATTATGATCACATTTTGAAACAAGAAGACTTACTCATCACTCAAGATACTTTTAGAGGAGCAAATATCCTTGTACAAATACACTTCGGTCTTCAAGATAGCATGGAACTTGTCGACGATTGTGAAGATGAGAGATTTGAAACAGTTGAAATGACAAGTGATCCAACTGATTTCTATCAACAAGAACAAATAACTCCCACTCATCCAATAACACCAGAAGAACCAGTGGATTATTTGGCAGAAGCTACTGAAGCTTATCCTCCAGTTGTGGAAGAACCAATTACCGAAACTCAGCCACCAATTGACCCTCTTTATGAAATTACTGAAGTTGATTCTATTGAGAAACTTGTTAAACAATTCCCAAGAGATAAACAAAAGAATTTCGTACAGATTATAGAATTGACACAAAACTCACTAACAGCACTAATGGAAAAGCGATTTAAAGATGCCAATGAATTCAATACAGGCATCCTAGAAAACTTAGAAGCACTACTTACTAGCGAAGACATCCCAAGACAAATGGATATTGTTCTAAAAACAATCTTTACTATCACTCAGCAGATCTATGCAGGAATAGAAGCAGGTAAAATTAATGATGAAGATTCATATCGAGCTGCATCAGAAATTGCTTCAGAATTGTGGTTGAAAGAAATTACCGAGAAATGGTAATCTTGCTTCAATCCTAATTTTTTCTTTTTTTTATCTTTTTTATATAATTCCCCGTCTTCTCTGTAATGTTACTAATACAACAAAAGTAACACTATAAACAATTTTTCTTGCAAAGATGCATAGAAAAAGAAATGTAATAATTAGAATAATTAAAAAGCTTAGTCTAACCCATTGCCATTTGCTGAATGTTTCTTCAGTCTTTCTTAGCTTTAATATGATCAATAATCTATTTGTAAAAGTTAAACTTGATAACATCAGTATGAAAATACAGACAGTTCTAGCAGTGATAATGTAGAAATCCTTCCCGGAATTTGCATAATAAACCCACACAACTTTTGCTTCAGGAAATGAGATTTCTTGTATTACTCCTGAAGTAGCTCCTGAGATCAAAATATTTCCATTTTCTAACCAATCTGCTTCATATGGTATTGCTAAATCCCTTTTCCATTCCCAAAGTAACTCACCAGTACTATCGATAATGACTATGCGGTTATTTCCAGAATCTGTGATGAGATAGTTGTCGTTTATGGGATTATAATCGGCATCTTTTACAATAACAAACGGTTTGCCACCAGCTGAACTAATAGCATGAACAATTTCCTTTGTGGTTTTATTCACTTCAATTACTCTTCCTCCATGACTATCACAGATGATAATATTACCATTGGGCAACATGTCTGGATTATGCTGAAGATTAATTTCCCCGGGACCATACCACCAATAGATATTCTCAACTGAACCAAAATCATCTCCTACGAGATGTTCATCAAATTCTGCTGTAAAATTCAATAAAAGAACCAAATCAAATCTGTTAATTGATATGAGAAGAGAATCGTAGGTTGTATTATATTCTGAACCAAATAGAAAGTCTACATCGTTTAAATGAGTCCAGCCATAATCTATTGGATTATTGAAATAGGAATCAGCTCCCCAAGCTGGATTAATCTCTGTCCAATTAATATGCTCTGGTCGGAATTCCCAAATCAGGTTGAAATCGGAATCGAACATTTTAGCTGAATCATTATTTGTATCAGCAATAAAATAGTAATAATTGCCTTGATACTGAACGTAATCAACTTCATGAGGAAAAGATAATCCCGTCTGTCGCCATTTAATAGTTCCATTTGGATCCAAAAGATATAGTTGATTCATTTCCGAGTAAATTGAAGCTGTTTTCGGATTCTTTGCAATATTACCTGTTACCGTTATTGGAGAACTAGTAACAAGAGTATCACCGTTTGGTAACCTATCTGCATCTAGAGTTAATTCTGTCCAAGAATTGTTATTATAACTCGAATTTGGATTTATGAAGTAATGAAAATAGAGAATTGTTATAACAAAGAGGATTTGGATTGAAACAATAATTGTAATGTAAGTAATTCTTTGAAAAGTACTTGTTTCACCCCATTTTGCAAAGGCTTGCATTCTCTTTTTCATTTTAAAATCCCCAAAAGGTATTCATCTAATCTAACTCTTTATCCTTTTTACTGAAATAACTAACTATCTTTTTTCCAGACTCTCCAAGATTTTTGAATTTGATATTTTTTAATAGATCTGCAATGATAAACCCAAATAGAAAAATACAAACTAACAAAATGATTGCTAAACCAAAAGTTGTTGTTACAAGTGTAGCAATTTCATTCATATATTTTCATTCTCCGGGTTCTCTTCTATTATAGGTTCGTCTGCTTTTTTGTCTATGAATTTCTTTCTAATATCAAATACAAGAACAAGTATCCAACTGAAAGTAATAATTCCAACAGAAATATAAGCTAAGATTTCAAGATAACTCATTCCTTTTCCTCCGT
>DAOVHJ010000004.1 GCA_030671945.1 Candidatus Heimdallarchaeota archaeon | reverse complement strand
TCTCCTTCATCTTGGAATTGCCCTACACTCTTGATTTTTTCAAAATTCGTGATATCTACGATTTCAATGCCATCTTTTTCATTTGCTAGATAGGCAAAACTATCTTTTATCCAAATACTCCATGTTTTACCATTTTCCAAACTACTATAATTAGCTATGATTTTTGGTCTTCTTAATCCTTTTATGTTTACTACATTGATACCATTTTCTCTATTTGCTATATATGCTAGATCATTTCTCACTGCAACACTTACTGTGTCCTCGAATTCATTTCGAACTTCCGAGATTTTCTTTGGTGAACTTGGATCAGAGATATCTACTATTTCTAGTCCTTTATTTACCCCTGCAGCTACAAAAGCAATGTCTTCTCTTATGTAAATATCAAAAGGTTGCCCCTCATACGTGCCAATTTTTTGAGGATTTTCATTATCTGTAATATCAATAATTTCTATACCATTGATTCGGTCGACAAGATAGGCGTAATTATTTGCTAAGAGAACTTTCCAAGCAATTCCACCATCATTTATTACACCCTTTTCGCTTATTGCTAGTGGATTTGCTACGTCTAATATTCTGAGTCCCGCTCTTCCATGGGCAACAAAAGCTATATCGTCTATTATTTTTACATCATAAACGCTTTCCCCCTCAGCTTGGTACTCATTTACATATGTTGGATTTGCTGGATTGGTTATATCTATAACAACTAATCCTTTGACTTGATCCGCTAGAAATGCATAATTATTATGAATAGTTACACCAACTACTTCCCCCCCAGAATCATATTGCCCTACTTTCTTTATATTGTTATTATTTGGTAATAACAGAGTAGTGGTTTTTCCGTTAGTTGTTCCCTGTATATTGACAACTAGAAAGGTCTGTGAAAACACGCTTATAATCATAATGATTGTAAGGGACAAAAAATAACTTGTTTTTTTTAATCGCATATTTTCCGCCTTCGCTCTTTTCAAAACCCTATACCTTAATTTATCACTTACACCAATTTTAAGCTATACGTTCAGTTTATTAGTAGTTTGTCTGCTATTTTATCAGTTTCTAGGGTTTTTATATAGTCTTTTTAGAATTCTTTTTCGAGTCGTTTGAAATGGTAACTACATTTAATCTCTTTACATCCGTTTCATGGATATTAACTGGGTTAATTTCTGCGGTACTTAGTACCTTGTTTCTTGGTAAGAATCCTAAGAAAAGGTTGAATCAACTTTTTTCTGCAGGATTTATTGCCTGGTCTTTGTCAATGGTCTTTAATGGAATTGTTTTTGCTGTTGCTTATCGTTCATTAACTGCTGCTAATGTTTTTCGTGATCTTACAGTTGTCTTTGGTATTCTTAGTGCATTTATTCTCTTTGCAGCTGCTTACGGCATTTATTTCGGTGCTGAATCCTTAAACTGGCTTCTTTACATTAGCTTAATTATCATTGCTGGAGTACTATCTGGTTTTGGTGCTGTGAATGATTGGGTAACTTTAGACGGTTTGGGTGGTTTCAAAACTACAGACAATCTTGTTGGTAAAATCTGCACTCAAATTATTACTGCGGTTTTCGTCGTTGCTGCGAATATTTTGCTTATCTTAACATATCGTTCCTCTAAAAATCCTCAAGCTAAGAAGCGTGTTGGATATTTTGTTATAGGTTATTCCACAATCATTATTGGTTTACTTATGTTTGTCATAGATTCCTTTATCTTGATCTCTCCCTATGTGTTCCCAACCTTTGCTTTAATCGCATGGGTCATGGGTCCCATTTTAATGCTTATAGGTTTCTATGTGAAGGCAGAATCCGACTCGCCAACTCTAGCCAAGGAATCGGCTATGAGTGAATCCCAACTTCTTAAGACAAAACAAGAGCAGAAAATCGAAAGACCCTCGTGAATAGGTGGTTCGGCAGCCCGAAGTCATTTCCCTTGTAACTTTTTGCTCTGCCACCTATTCCCCTCTTCTCATTTTTTTTAAAAATAAAAAAGGAAATGAGTGATTAACTCATCAGAATGCGGTTTGTTATGTCGACTGCTTTGTGAGCATCAGCTCTTGATGGGCGGTAGTTCTCATGTTCAATTCTGTTGATTATAATGTTTACGAATTTAAATTCTTTAAGAACTTCCAATCCCTTATTTATTCCTTTATCGATCAACATACCCAAAGTTAACTGCTCGTCAAATAATCCTAATCTAACTCTTAGTTCCGCCTCAACACTTTTTGCACATTCTGTAATACAATCACGGTATTTTTCTTCATCGAATAATAGTTCAAAAGTAGTTTTCGTTGGTAAATCAATTTCTTTTGGTGCTGGTTTCGCTGGAGGGGGAGGTGGTGGTGTTTGTTTTTCATCATGGCTTGTTTCATCTTTCGCAGGAGGAGGGGGCGGTGGAGTATCTTCACCTCTCATCAAATTCTTTGTTATATCTTCTGATGGAGGAGGTAAGTCATCTTTTGGTGGAGGGGGAAGTGGTGGTCTCTTTTCTTCTTTGGGTGCTGGTGGTGTGGGAGTGGAATCTTTCTTATCAGGTTTTTGTGTTTTTGGAGGGGACGGTAATGGCGTTACAGGTCCTGAGTCTTTTGGTCCATCCATTAATAACTTTAGTTCTTTTGCACGTACAATATACTCTTTAGCTTTTACATAATAACTATCACGTATTCTTTTCGTTCTTTCAATGGCGATTAATTGATTCAAAAGTTCTGCTGCTTTTAGGAATTGATCAAAAGCAACTTTCAAATCACCGTTTCTTTCTGCATCAATCGCTTTTTTCGCAGCTCTTTTTACTCTTTCAAACAAATATTTAGTTTCTGACATTTTTTCTCACAACTATCTAGTTAAAACAACATCTTAAATATTCATAATCAATTTATACCTTCTGAGATTTGAAGGTTTTTAAATTAAAAGCAATTTATCTTGAAATTATTGGGTAAAATCTTCATACATATGCTATTCATAAAAGAATTTAAATAAGAGATAGTTCTGCAACGATTTCAGTGGTGTATTATATGAGTCTTAGACAAAGCGTTAACAAACGCAAAGGCAAATGGGGTCGAGTAAAAGAATTCGAATCTATTGAGCGTGCTCTCATAATCAACAAAGACCTCAAAGAAAAAATGATAAAGGAAATTCCAAACCAAAAGGTAATTACTCCTACATCAGTTTGCCAAAGATATCAAGTTCGTATGCATGTCGCGAAAGAAATCATTAAAGAACTAGAGACTGGTGGAAAAATTGTCTTTTATAAGAAGACTGCTTACACTAAAGTCTACAAAGCAGTAGAAGCATGAAAAAATAGATTTCCTGCTTTAATTTCTCGTTTTATCTAGTTTAGACTTGTAAAGAGTCCTGAATTATTGAGACTTCTACTTCTTTTAGCTCTCCATCACTTTTCAAGATGAAACCAGATGGAATCTCTATATTATTTGTTGAGCTTATCATCCAAACGTAAGGATTTACTTCCATAAAGGTCAAATCAGTTTTTGAAGGCTGAGGTGGTGAAGGATGTGTATGAAAAATACCAATTACAGTTTTTCCTTTTTCTTCTATTGCAGTATATATGTCTAAAAGTACTAAAGGATCAACTGTAAAAGTTACAATTGATTTATCAATATTTTCCGGAGTATAAACTAATTCTGCATAAGCAATATCATCTTTAATATGTCCTGCAATAATTGATACGGATTCATTTGGCAGAGAATTTTTTGCATGCTCTACTAATTGTAAGAATAATTCTTCTTTAACAATTATTTTTTTCACTTCATCCATGTGTTTACTCTTGCTTTTTGCAATTATAACTATTTGTAATCGTGATTTGAGAGGAAAACTGTCTGAATTCATTTTTTCACAAAATTAAGAAAAGTTATTAAAGAGTTGTAAAAACAAAAATGACTAGCGACCTCTTTTTTGCGGGGGTAGCCCAGTTAGGTCAAAGGCGCAGGGCTTAGGACCCTGTCTCGTAGGAGTTCGTGTGTTCGAATCGCACCCCCCGCACCACTTAATTAGGTTTGAAATATGAATAATAAACTTCTAATAATGATAGCATCCATCAATTATTGCTAATAAGTGATATTTGTAATAAGGTGGTTTTGTTGTCTAAACCAATTCTCATAACTGAAGAACTTGTGAAGATTTTCTCTCAAGGAACTCCCTTAGAAGTACATGCTTTACAGGGTGTCAATCTCGAGATTGAGAAAGGTGAGATTGTAGCTATTATGGGACCTTCCGGTTGTGGAAAAACCACTCTTTTGAACATGATTGGTGGATTAGATAGACCAACTTCGGGTAAAGTCTGGATTGGGAATGAAGAAATCACTGGTTATCCTGATCATGAAATTACTAAATTCAGGAAGGAGAATCTTAGTTTTATTTTCCAATTTTTCAATTTATTCGATGTTCTTACCGCGGTTGAAAACGTTGCTTTACCTTTACTCTTAATGGGAGAACCAACAAAGGTGGCAGAGGAAAAATCAAAGGTTATTTTAAGAGAAGTTGGTATGGGAAGTAGATTATATAATAGACCTAATGAAATGTCTGGTGGCCAAAGGCAACGAGTAGCTATTGCTAGATCTTTAATTACCAAACCAAAAATAATTCTTGCAGATGAGCCTACCGGTGATTTATCAAGTGTTATCTCGAGAGGTATTATGAAATTATTTAGAAGATTAAATGAAGATCTTGGTCAAACATTTGTTCTTGTTACTCATTCAGAGTTAATAGGTTCTCTTTGTGATAGAATTATTAAGATGAATGATGGTTTGATAATTTCCTAATAAAACTGATTAAACTGGGAAATAGTTTTAAGTTTCTGATATATCAGTAAAGGTATGTCAGTCGAAGAAAAAATTCCGGAAGATAGTCAAATCTTGGAATTAGCCAATAAAAACGATGAGATTGAGATAGAAACAAAAACCTCGTTTTGGAATGTCTTCAAATGGTCTATGTATGATTTAGCTAACACAATTTATTCTATGGTCATTGTTTCATTGATTATTAACCAATATGTGCTTATTATTGGACAAGTAGAACTTGGAATGACCTATACGCAAGCAGACGCAGTTTATAACACTATGTTTGCTATTATGCAAATTGTTGTAGCAATTGGCATGCCAATAATGGGTGCTTTGAGTGATAAAGCAGGAAAAAGAAAGCCTTTTGTTTTAGTTTTAACAGGAATAATACTTCTTTTTGCTAGTCTTTTGGGTATTTACCAAAGCTTGACAATGGTGCTTATTTTCTATATCATAGCAAATATTGCTTATCAGTGGAGTCTTGCTTTTTATGATTCTATGCTTGCATTTATCGCCAATCCGAAAGATGTTGGTAAGGTTGGTGGTTTCGGAGTTGCTTTTGGTTACTTTGGTACTTTAATTGGAATGGCAGTAATGCTTGTTTTACAAGATGTCCTTGGATGGGGTACCCCGGTTAGTCAAATCACATCTAGCAATCCAGCGCTTAACTATGGGTATTATGGTAATGCTTGGACATTTGTTATTGCAATGGGATTGTTTGCTGTTTGTGCTATACCATTCATTTTCGTAAATGAAAAACAAAAGAAAGGCAAAATGCCTAAATTTGGTCGGCTTATGAAGGATTCTCTAAGACAAGTTGGTCAAACTTTCAGAGACATTCGCAAACACAAAGAGATGTTCAAATTTATTTTGGGTTATTTCTTAGTCGTCGATGTAGCAAATATCATTGTTGCGAAAATGTTTCTTATAGTTAGAGATGGAATGCTGATGCCATCAAGTTTCAGTATGATTTTCATAATCATTTCTACCGTTTCTGCAGTTGCTTTCACATATTTCATTGGTATGATTGCAACTAAATGGGGTGGTAAGATTGCGTTCTATGTTGTTGGTGGACTTTGGGCAATAGCCATAGTATTAGGTGTGTTGCTTATTTTCTTTGCAGCACCAATTAAAGTTCCTGAAATGCTTGGAGGCACCGTAGGAGCAGGGTGGTCATTTCCATTTATTCTGACCTTGTTAATGGGTATAATTGCAGGACCAGCTTTAGGTGGTACTTGGGTAGCTCAAAGAGCAATGGTTGTGGAATTAGCACCTAAAGAGAAGTTTGGTGAATATTTTGGTTTCTCCAAACTTAGTGGTAAGGTTTCTGCTTCATTAGGTCCTTTAATCTGGTCAGGCGTATTTGCATTATACAATGTCATCGCAATCAGGTTCTTCTTAAATCCATCACTTCACAATGCTTACGGATATTCAATGCTTGTCGTAGGAGTCATTATGTTTGTAGGACTCATAATCATTAGCAAAGTAAAACCAGAAGGGAAATTAATCGAAGAAGGTGAAGCAGCGGTAGAGCATGTTTCAGAAGATGAACAAAAAATGTAGATTTCTTCTTGGAAATCTTACATTTTCATTTTTTTTCTTATAAATCCTTATGCAAAAGTTTTTTCTTTACTAATTTGACTTATATTATAGTTTGTGGATGTGAAAAGGAATGTCCGAGGAAAAATTAGTGGCTAAAGGACCAATATTCAAAACGTTTAAACAAATAACTGATGGAATAAACATCACTAATGAAATTAAAGATCAAATGATAGATTACTTGGAAGAAGAATTACTAAAAGAAATCAAATTGATTTGTTCTTTATCTATAGATCTAATGGATGTACAAGGAAAACGTACTATCCAACAAAAAGATTGGGACTTCATTTTGAAGATGATAAAAAAATAACTTGATTTTTTTAATCAATTACTTAAGATTCAGCTTTGTCAGCTTTTCCTTTGTAATCAATGCGACTATCTTTATAAAATGAAATTTGTTCTATTAATCCTCCAAGTATTATCCGCAATCGATCATCTATTACTTTTTCATTTAGTTTTACTAAAGAATCTAGAATTGCTAGGACGTCATCGTAGGATTTTGCTTCTATCATTTTACAACGTATTTCTATTAACTCCCTCATTAATTCATTCTGATTGAACCTAGCAACAACTACAGCATTGTCTAAATATTCTACCAATGAATATTTATCAGTGATAAATAACCAATGTGCTTCTGATGCCATGTTGTTCACCCGGTTTAGGTTTCTAAATTATATATAGTCTTATTCTTAATTAAATCTAGTCATTTAACATAAAATTCTTTCTCTGATAACGAAACTTGAAAAAAAAAGAAGAAAAAATGAAGTTTACGATCGTTTTTTCTTTTTCAGTTTCACTACATCGCCCAATGTTGTATCTTTCGTAGATGCTGAACCGGTAAATATTGGTGCTGCAGCTTCTTCTTTTAATGAAATATCTAGCTTTCTCTCGATTTTTACAATCAAACTTTCTGGTGGATTGAATTCGCTTTTCTCCAATTTTTGTATTAGTGAAGCTTTTTCATTTATCATTTGTGCGAATTGCTCCAGTGAAAGACCTTGTGCTTTTCTTGCTTCTTTAACAACTTCACCGTAATCGTCAACGAGTACTCTATCACTTCGTAAAATATCTCTTCTACTTCTCTGTCTCGGTCGTACTGGAGTATGTGTTGTCCCAGTTTTTACTTTAACATGTGAAACACTTGGTCCTTTTCCACCTGGACTACTTCGAACAAATGTTACTTCAGACTCTTCCGAATCATCTGCAAATGCCTGTTTTTTCTCTGAAACTTTGCTTCCAAATCGCGTACACTTTGGACAAACAAACATTTTTACGCCATCTACTTCGTATTCTGATAAATCAGGCCCTGCAAATTCGCCACACATCTCACAGCTCATATAGTATGACCCCTTCTATTATCTAGTGAATAAACTAGATGTCTTATTATATTATATCCACTTGAGTTATTAAAAATTAACTAAAAGAAGCATTTATGCGTGAAAAACTTAGTCTGCACTCCGTAAAGCCTTCATATCGATTTCTTCGATTAGCTCTCCATCCTCAATAGTTAAGATTCTATCTGCTTGAGTTGCCACAGCTTTGTTGTGGGTCACAAGAAGAACTGTTGTTCCTCTTTCAGCGTTGATTTTTCTTAGATAACCTATGATTTGCATGCCTGTTACAGAATCGAGATCACCTGTTAATTGATCTGCTACAACAATACTTGGATCATTTACAAGTGCTCTTGCAATAGCCACTCTTTGTTGTTGCCCTCCTGAAAGCTTGTCAGGATATTGATTTGCAAAATTCCCTAAATCTACAATTTCTAGTATTTGTTGTGCTTTTTCCCTTGCTTCTTTCACATTCATTCCAGCCATTTCTGCGGGCATTGAGACATTTTCTATTGCTGTTAATTCTGCGAATAATTGGTAGAATTGGAAGATTAACCCTATTTGATCTCTTCTGAATTCTGTTAATTCAGTATCATCCATTAGGGCCATATTTTGACCGTTTAGATACACTGCCCCCTTATCTGGTGTATCCAATCCAGTCAAGATGTTTACCATCGTTGTTTTTCCAGCACCGGAAGGACCCATAATTGCAATAAATTCCCCTTTATTGATTTCAAAACTCACTCCTCTTAGAGCATAAACTCGGGATTTTGGTAATCTATATGTCTTGAAAACATCATTAACTAGGAGAATTGCGTCTGTTTCTATCGAATCTTGATAAATAATTTTCTCAGCATCAAATACTCGTCCTTCTTTCACCGTATAATAAGAAATATCATAAAAGAAGTCACTCCAAATTCTTAGTAATTCCATTTGGATAAACAAATTTCTAATGTCTTCGTTGAATTCTTCTGAAATTTCAACTTGAGGTTCAACTTGTTTTATGAGTTCTATTTTTCTTATGTTATCAAACCACTTCTCTAAGCTTTTAGTTGCATCATCAGTTAATTTTACTATTTTTGATATTGATTTTTTAGGAGATATTTTTGTTATTAGATCGCTTAATTCTTCACTTTCCATTCCTTTTACTTCGGATAATATCTCGCGATCAGCTCGATTTTGTCTTGCGATTTGCCTTCTAATATCAAATATGTTATCCAAAACCTCGAAAGATTTTCCTTTCAATAAATTGAATAATTCCTCTATATCATTTGATTTCTTCTTCTGTTTTCTCAAATGAGTGTTTACTTTCTTTATGAATTTCACAAATTGATCCAAAATTAGATTTGTTTTCTCAGTGTATTTGATAGCAAAATTATACAAAATCATTTCATCGAGTAGATTAATTATAGGTTCTTCTGTATAAACTCCGACTTTCTTTTCACCTATTTCAATTAAAGAGTGTTTCACTTCTGGAATTATACTAATACAAATCTTTGAATTCAATATTACCTCATAATAATATTGAGCTTTTGTTTCGATTAATTGATAGATATCACTGATGAACACTTCTTTTTGCTCACTTGTAAGAGCCAATTTTCTAGTTAAGATATTAGTTGCTTCTTTTAATTCTCTATTTTTCTTCATTTCGTTTAGAAAACGATTGGTTAACACTTCAAGATATTTTTTATACGCTTTCTCTAAGCCTTCATGTACTATTGCTAGGAAATTTGATGCCAACTCCTCTTTTGTCTCAGGTTTTTCTATATCGATTTTTTCCAAGCTATCTTCAGTATTATAACTTGATCTCAGAATAAGGAAGGCAGTTAATTCCTCAAATTCATAACTTATTGGTTTTAATTTTTTCAAGTATCTAATAACTTCTCTTTTGAATTGATCAGTCTCTCTCATTGCGGTTGGATAGAAATAAAAAGCATTCCAGATTGTCAGATCTGATTTTTTTTGTTCTTTCTGTTTCATTTTGAACAATTCATTCACCAATTATTTTGAGGATTAGAAACGATTGTTAATTATAGATTAAATTACTTGCTCTTACCTTTATGTCTTTTCTCGATTTAAATGCATGAATAAAGTTCCTATGTTAATGCCATTATAGTTACGAATTTGTTTTAAATCAATAGGTAAAATGTAAAGGTAGGAAAATTTTAGATTGTAATTGGTTGTGCTTCATAATGAGTCATTCAGATGCTGACATTTTGGTTTTCAATGCTCATATTCTTACAATTAATGATAAAATGGAGACTTTTAGACGGGGATATATCATCATAAAAAACTCTAAGATAGTTGATATTGGGTCCATGGATAAGTTTCATTCAAAAAATAACAATAAAATTGATGTTAAGGAAGAAATCAATGCTAAGGGAGATTTAGTTTTTCCTGGCTTTGTAAATGCACATGGACACTTTGCAATGACCCTTTTCCGAGGTATTGCAGATGATCTTCCCTTAATGAAATGGTTGAATGAGTATATCTGGCCTATTGAAGCAAAACTTCAACCTGCAGACTGTTATGTTGGAACCCAGCTTGCAGCAATTGAGATGATTCAAGGGGGAACCACCACTGCTTGTGACATGTATTTCAATGAAGATCAATCGTTTAATGCTCTTGAAGAAATTGGTTTTCGTGGTGTCTTAGGTCATGGTATGATAGATTTTGGTGATGAAAAGAAGGGTAAACAAGAGATTTCCGAAACTAAGAAATTC
Source organism: Candidatus Heimdallarchaeota archaeon (assembly GCA_030671945.1). GTDB lineage: Archaea > Asgardarchaeota > Heimdallarchaeia > JABLTI01 > JABLTI01 > JABLTI01. Next base: position 13,695 of record DAOVHJ010000004.1, on the reverse strand, counting down.
ATTGAATTAGTTAAGAAGGGTAAACTTTGTTCAGTTATTGTTTCTCCTCATGCTGTAAATACTTGTTCAGATAATCTATTAATCGAAGCCAAGAATCTAGCTGTAGAATACAATTTGCCTTTACAGATTCATTTAGCTGAAACAAAGGATGAAGTTAAAGAAGTTAAGAAGAAGAAAAAGTCTACGCCAACTAAACATCTCGGTGACATTGGTTTCCTTTGTGAGAATCTTGTAGCTGGTCACTGTGTTTGGCTGAATCCGGAAGATATCAAACTCTTAAAGGAAAACAATGTTAAAATTTCTCATAATCCTTCAAGTAATTTGAAGTTAGGCTCAGGGGTTTTTAACTTTAAAGACATTGCAAAAAGTGAAATAACAATTGCTTTAGGCACTGATGGCGCTTCTAGTAATAACAATCTTAGTATGATAGAGGAATTACGTCTTGCTTCCTTCCTTCACAAAGGGATTAATACTAACCCAGAAATTCTTCCCGCAAGTGAAGCTATCAAAATGGCAACAATTAATGGTGCAAAAGCTCTAGGACTTGAGAATGAAGTTGGGTCATTGGAAATTGGTAAAAAAGCTGATCTAGTTATTCTTAATACTAGAATGTCTAATGTTTGGCCCCCTCATAATCCTTACTCTCTAATTGCTTATTGTGCTAATGATTCAAATGTTAAAACCACAATCATTAATGGCCAAATTGTAATGAAGGATCGTCAATTTTTGACTGTTGATCCTAGAAAAGTTCTTTCTAATGCTAAAGAATCCTTAATTCAAATTATGGATCGAGCCAATCTGAAACAATACAACGATAAGAAGAAATATCTTCAATAATTGCATAAAAACACATGTTAAAATAGAACCTTCTTAATTCTTTTAGTGAAGTTCGTGGAGAATGGCATTAAATTATATCGTAATGCTAAACTTAAAATAATATTACCGATTTAATTTGCTGAACTTTACAAATTATCTCATTAGATATCATCAGAATTAACTTTGGAGTAAAACTGAATTGAGCGCTGAAGAACGATTATACAAACAACTCGAAGGAATAGTTTCTTCAATTATAAATGCACTAGAAGGCTTGGAAAAAGAATTATCTGAATACATTGAAGTAACTGATAAGCGAATCCATAAGTTGGAAGATAAAGTACACAAATTTGAATCGTTAGCTGATGTGAGTGGTAAAGGTTTAGTTAAAGCTATTGAGACTTCTAAAAGTCCAGATCAAGTCAAAGGTTTGGCACATTTAGCAACCCAAAGCAAACCCGCAGTTACTCCAAAACCAGAAATTCAAACTCCAGTTATTCAACCAAAAGCAGAGACACCCCCTGCCGTTCCTCACCCTCCAAGTGCAGGTACAACTCACACTTCAAAGGTACCACCTGTTCCTTTACCTCCTTCATTTAAACCTGTAATGAAAGATGAACCAGCTCAACCAGTTTCTAAAGCTCCTACAACTCCTAGCGTTCCAAGACCAACCACAACACGTAAAGATCCTGAAGAGGCAGAAGAAAAAGAAGATAAGGATAAAAAAGAATTAATGTCTGCTTTAAAGAAAATTGATGAATTATGAGAGTTTAAATCCAGCCTCTAATGGACTGGAATCATCTTCCTCTTCTCCATCTATTGGTTTTACAGTTGTTTCTCCAGCTTCTTTTGTTATGAAGTAGGTTTTATCTGATATCCGTTCAAAATCTGGATCATGTGTTACAACAAACATTTGTCTGACAAGTCTGTTTCTCTCGAGAACGGTAACAAGTTCTCCTCTTCTTCGTTCATCCAAGAAAATCGTTGGTTCATCAAGAATTAGTGAATCTAAAGCTGAGAATTCTTTTGCAAATGCTAAACGTAAAGCCAATGCTATGATTATAGTTTCTCCACCACTCAAAACAGTGATATCTTCTAAATTTCCTAACCGTATTATGTTCAAAGAGTAATCAGCGTTCAAAATTATGCTTTGAATATCACTACCGGGCATAATATTTTGTAAAATATCTGTTGCTGCTAGATTAATTCTTTCAATAAAGTTAGGTAATAATCTATTAGGTAACTCTCTCATTAAAGCTCTAAGAATAATTGTAATTTCTCGCTTTTTGTTTTCAAGTTTGAGATTGTCATCTTTTTCTTTTAAATTAGACTTTTTGATTAAGAGATTGTTTTTTTGCTCAATTAATGGTGGGATAACTTCCTCATTTAAACTTGTAATCAACGATTCTTTAGCTGAAATATCGTTCCCTAAATTCTCTCTTTGAGATTTTATATCTGCCCAATCTTTGAAATTCTCTACTGATTCTATTTCAGAAATCTTAACTGTATTAGCTTCGATTTTCTTCTTATTCTCTTCCAAATCTTGGAGATTCTCCACTAAATGTCTAATTAAGTCTTGAATTCCTGTTTGTTGAGTATGTTCTTCGGTGTATTTACCAATTTTTTCTTGGACTTTATCCAGAGATTTTGTATCGAACTGAGTTTTTAAGTCTTTTATCTCAGTTTCTGTTGTCTCAGCTTCCTTAATATCTTCCTTGATTTTTTGCTTGTTTCTTAGTAATTTAGGAATTTGTTTCTTGATTAAAGAAATTTCGTGAATTAATATTTCACATTCTTCAATTTTTGCTTCTAATTCATCATATTCTTCCTGAGAATATTTTACCTTCAGTTTGTCTATTTTCAGTTTTAATTTTTGATAATCCTCATCAACAGACTCTTTCTCTTTTTCTAAATCCAATAAGTCATCATGAGTTGACTCAATCTTAACATATAATTGATGGTTTTTGCTTAAATCCCTCTCTTTCGTCTTTAGTTCTTCAATTGTTGAAGCGATTTTCTTTATCTCTTGTACAAGCTCTTTCTTTTCTTCTTGGAATTTACCTTTTTCCTCATTCAATGATTCACATAATTTTTCTAATGTTTTTTCTGACAAATTTTGCTTACATGTCGGACATGTTTCTTCGCCATTTAATTCTTTCAGATGTTGAAGATCACTTTGTGTTCGTCTTATCCCCTCGTCTAGAACAGATTTTCGATTCATAGATTCAGAATGATTTTTCTCAATTCCATTAATTTCAGATGCAAGACTAGCTAAATCCTCTTCAAAATTAACTTTAGAATATTCATCTATTATCGCATTCCAATTATCGCCTGCTTCTTTCGATAAAATCAATCTTTTCTTGACAATTCTGTTATTGTATTTACTACTTGCTTCCTCAAGTGATTTCAGCTCAATTTCTTGTGTTGTCACATCAGTTTTAATTTTATCTAATTTCTTATGTTGTTTTTTGAAATCGTTTAGATTGCCTTCCTTCTTAATTAAAATTTCAGGTAATAATTCATTCCATGATTCAATATCAGCTCGAAGTTCAGGTAGTTTGATTCTATACTCCCCTACCTCTGTATCCAATTCCTCTTTCTTTTCCGAAATCGTGCTTTTCTGATAATTCAAGGTTCGTTCCATATTCTGGATCTTCTCAATTACAACTCTTATATTACTTTCATTCTCTCGAAGTTTTTCTAATAATTCATTTAATTTTTCTATTTTCTTATCTACTTTCTTCTGTTGTTTTTGTATTACGGAAAATGAGCATTCTTGTATTTCTTCAGCAATCTTTGATTTTACGATTTTATATAATTCTGAAGCTTTATCTTCAGAGTCTTCTAGTGCTTCTTCAAGTTCTCTTCTCCCGCCAATAAGTCCTGTGTGTTGTTCCACAAGTTTCTCTAATTGTTTATATTGTTGATTAACATCTTTGTATAATTTCTTTGATCCAACAAGTTGTTTCTTTTCAATTTTTAACTGTTCCTTTTTCTCGTCAATTCTTCGCTCTATTTTTGGAAGTTCTTCTAAATCCTTCTTCAAAATAACAATATGACTATTGAGGTTCTTTATTTCTTGGTCAACTAGTTTCTGAACCTTTGCTAAATTGCTCCAAGCTTTCTCATAGCGATCAATCTGAAATAATTTGTCAAACAGTTTTTTGCGTTCCATATCTTTAGCTGTTACGATTTTTCCTATTTCACCTTGTGAAGCATATACTGCACTAATAAAAGTCGTAGAATCAATATCTAATATTTCTTCCATCTTAGCTTTTACTGCTTTTTTTCCATCAGCTACTCTTTCTTCTTGAGTTTCGTTAAATAAAATTTGAGTTTGTGTTGCGCCTGAATCCTTTCCTCTTATTAAATCATCTTCTATCCTATAATTTGTTCCATCAACGTTAAATCTAATTGTTATTTTTCCTTGTTTCTCCCCAAATCTTATCATATCTGCTAAACTTCGTCCAGGAACTGTATCACCGAAGAGTGAGAGATAGATACTCTCGAGTATAGTACTCTTTCCCGCTCCGTTCTCGCCAATTAGAACGTTATTTCCCTGTGAAAAAACAATTTTTTCATATTTGTAAGTTTTAATGTTCTCCAGTTCTATGTCGGAAATCTCGAACGTTTTCAATTTACTTCCCCTCATCAAAGTATTTTGCTAGATTAGCCTGCGTTGAATTTTTCGGTTCTAATTTCTGACTTTTTTCAAAAGTTTCTTTTTTCTTGGTCTTCTTCGTTGGTTTTTCATCGGGATTTTTATTATAACTCTTTAATTCAGCTTCTGTCAATTTACTCGAGACTTCTGTGATTAACCCATATATTGATTTAATTTCCTCTTTTTCTTCAGAAGATATAGTTTTTTGTCCAAGAATTTTTACGGTTTCATTTGCTAAATCTAACCATTTGTTTATGGTTGCACTTTTGTATCCTTGAGATTTTAACAAGTCTACAATCGCCTCATCAGATGTCAAACCAGCTTTTGCTTCTCCAAGCATAATATTTGATATTTCTTGATTTGTTATAATGTGTAAGGCTTTGGATTCTAATATTGCTGGCAGCTTTGTGAAATTAACTAAACTTTGTTTTCCAAATGGAAGTTCCCCGATAAAATCAAATTTTACTATAGCTCCATCTTGCTCATGTTTTTTAACAAAGGAATTGGCTTTTTCAATAAGCTCTTTTAGGGGGAGATCTTCCTTTATTGTAAATTTGAATCGTCCTTTAGGTCTTACCTCAAACTCTTTTCTATTTACTTTAGAACTCCAGGTATTTTCTTCTTGATTTAGGGTTGCCTTTACACTATAACAACCTGATTTTCTAAAGAACCCATCTTCATCTTGTTTTCCCCAATCATTTAGACTCGTATGTTCAGTTGATCCTGGACAATAAATATTATTTTCTTTTTCCTCCCAAACTTTGTGATAGTGCCCTAATGCTATATAATCAAAACCTAAACTCGAGAGTTGGTAACCTGAAATATCAAAAATTGAATCACTTACTTGTCCTTGCAAATATCCATGTAGAGCTAAAATGTTAAATTTGGATGTGTCCAAAGGATTATTTCTCATTACCTCTTCAATAACATCTCCTGTTGTCTTTCCATACTCCCCAATTCCTGTAAAATTGATGTAGTCATTAATCTGAATGGTTTTATCTTGAACGTAATGTAAATACTCGAGATCCTCGAGCAGTTTAAGAATCGTTCCTCCAAACCTCTGTGCTTGTGCTTTTGAAGCATCATGATTTCCTCTAATAACATAAAATGGAATGTTTGCTTGCTTGAATTTCTCGAAAATCTGTATTGCTAATCGAACAGCTCCTGGAGTTGGTCTAAATTTATGAAAGAGATCGCCACAATGAATTACAAAATCCGGTTTTTCTTTTATCATTAACTTAGTGCATTCATTTGCAGCTGTGAAGAAATCATACCATCTTTCCTTTTTTTGGTATTGAAAATAATCTAGATGCCAATCTGCGGTATGACAAAATTTGTATTCAATACTCCTTTTTTCACTAATTTTTATCACCTGCGTTATTAGTGGGTTTTCTTGTAATTTACAAGATTATATTTAACGTTAATCTAAATTAAAGTCATCTTCATATTTCTGAGGTTTTCTGGAGGAACTCTTTTGTCTCTCTAATGCTTTTTTCCACGAACCGGTTATTTCTACACCTTTTCCTCCTAGTTTTCCATCAAATAAAGCAATTTTTACTAAAGCAGGTATCGGTAAACTTGGACCGACAATAACTGCTTCACCAACATTTAATGCGGGTAAATCGTTTAATAAGTCCTCACTTAGACTTTCACTTGAGCGTAAAATCTGTTGTTGATCATATGGATTCACTATTTTTAATATGATTTGAGTGTTACATTGCGATAAAACATCACTATCTAATCTTCCTGGTCTTTGAGAAACCAAACCTAATCCTACTCCAAATTTCCTTCCTTCTGCTGCGATTTGTTTAAGAATACTTGATGATCTTCCAGAACCGGGGATGAAATTGTGTGCTTCCTCAACAACCATTAGAACTGCACAAGGTAACTTGTGCGGTGTTGGTTCATTTCTAACTTTAGCTTTCCCTGCATTGAAGATTTTTCTAGCGATTAGATCTACAATTGTTTGTTGAGTTTTCGATCCTAATCCTGTAAGAGTAATAATACTGATTTGATTTGGTTTTGTAAGTGAAGGTCCACTTGGATTATAAACTGGTAATTCAGAGCTTTTAGTTAGAACATCTCTTGCTGGAGCAAGGTCTATTCGAGAAAATAATCCATACTTAGAATTCTCAAGACGATTCCCTTCCTTCTTAGTATTATCTTCCGCTTTTAAGGCTGAAATAATTACATCGATTTGATTTTTCAGATCAGTTAAATCCCAATCCTTATTTGAATGCTGTAGATCCCAATAAGCTCTACTAAATAATTCACGTTGAATAATGGCATTTTCTGGAATTTCAAGAAGTGACATTAATTCTCCATGATGAAAGTTTCTCAATTTAAAAGCAATTCTTTGCCTACCAGTAGTTTGTTTAGCAGAAAAAATGACCACATTTCCATGTATATTTTTGTTTTTTGCGAATGGAACATAATCCTCGTGAGGATCAATAATAACAACGGAACCTTGTAGTTTGTTGATTATTCTCGAGACAATTACAGCCACACTATAGGATTTCCCTGCACCTGTAATTGCTAAAACTGCAAAATGTTTTGAGACGAGCTCATCTATATTGAGCTTTACTTTTACTCCTTCATGCGATCGTAAATCTCCTACTGTAATGTGTCCTTTACTGAAGATTTTTGATAAGATGTCTGAAGGTGCTCTGTAAACTTTAGCTCCTGGATAAGGAGGAAATCTTGGGGAAATTATTCTATCCTTTTCTTCATCTAAATAACCCAAAATTCTTGCTTCAGCTCCTAATCGCTCACCGTCTTCAATATGTCCCAGTAATTTTAATCGTTCAATGGACTCTGGAGATTTGATTAGGCTCTCAATGAGATTTTCATTTGATAAGGCAATTCGGGAAATCATTGCAATAACTGGTTTTGGAACCAAATTACTTGGATAATCAACAACAACTAACTCACCCAATTCCAAAGGATGAGTTCGAGCCATTTTAGGATCAACTATTAGTGCAACTTCTGAGGGAGTTGAAATACCAATGATTGTGGCTACAGCTTTGTCGTTTTTTCGTGAACTTGCGATTTTAGACACAGTAATGAACACTCTCTTCGTTTCTAATTTCTGGGAGTAAAATGTTAACTAATAATCTTTCGTATTACCTTTGCTTCTTCACTATTTAAATGAAGGTCAAAGATACATATATCCTGCCAGAATACCTCCACCGGATAATAACGAAATCCCTATTAAGACGATTCCTTTGACGACTGTTTTCTTTCCTCCACGATCATCCCACCCAGTTGCCCATTGAATAGCTCCAACAATTGCTAGGATAACTCCCATTGCAAAACAGATTGCTATTAGAAATGCAATTGCGTTTGTAAGAATTGTTTGTATGTTATCGGGTATTCCCTTAATATTTTCAATTATATCTAAATTCACGTGAAGAATTGGTTGAAGACGCCCTGAATACATTATATATCAAGAAAATGTAATCATTTGGGAATAAAAACCCCAAAAGTTTAGTTGAAATTCTACAAGCCAACTTTTACAAATGCACCAATTAATGCCAACATGACCGTTGAAAAGACAACAATGAAACTCGTAAGTGATCCTAGTTGCCAGTGTTTGAGTTTGCCTTTTGATGTTACAACTACATAGAAAATATATATCCAAACAGTGTATTGGACAAGAAATACCCAGTAAAGCGAATTGAAAGCAATGAAAGTGAAGAGCATGCACTTGTAAATATCGGTTTTCTTGACAAAAGAGAGAATTATAATTAGAATCCATACAGCAGCAATTACCCCTGTCAGACAATATCTAATTATGGAGTCAGCTCTTGGTGAAGAGAAGGGTAGGGAGAGGAGGGCAAAGATTGGACCCATATCATGACTCCGGGTAACATGAACACCAAGAACACCTTGGATATATGTTAACGGATCATGAAGGAAGGGGGCGCTAAAAAGCAAGAGGAGACCAATAATAATGCCAATTCTTGAGAAAACTTTCTTGAAATTCCTCTCCCGAAGGTTCTTACGGAAAAAGAAAGGTACGAGGATTAGGGCTATAGGTTTAGTTAAAACTGCTAAAGTAATGAAAATCGATTCCGTAATAAATTCATCGCGCTCATAAAATATACATGCTAGAAGTATGAAGACAAACATCAGGGAATCAAATTTGCCGTGCATTGAACTTGTCATTAGAACTATGGGAGTTACAAACCAAATCGCTATTGGAATTTTTAATCGCCAATGATCTTTTACTTTTGGTTTCAAGATGGTGAAAAGAAGAATAACAACTTGTATATCGAAGAGAAGGATTAATCCTTTAGTTAAAGGAAAGAAAGCCCCTTCAGGGAAGATCAATAAAACAAGAGAGCAAACATACATCCAGAGAGGAAAGTAAGCGTAAAAATGCTTAACGCCTTCCAATTGAAAGCTCTCGAGAGTTGTTACATACGGATTTTGTCCATTCAAAAGCATCTCTGCAGCTTGCTTCCAAACAACCATATCTGTTGATGAGAAGTCCCAGAGAAAAATTCGCACAATAAGACCTGCAAGAATGATTCCTCCAAAAACAACCCAGGAGGTATTTTTAGGTGTAAAGAATGCTTTTAATTTCGGGAATTTTGAATCTGTGATTATTCTATCTTCGTACAATTTTCCTAACCCAATCTAAAGTTTGGATACATTATATATATACACCTACAAAAAGACGAAAATGTTGAGGAAAATCAGAGTTTAAATAATTTGATTGGTAAGGTTACTTCGATGCGAAAAATGTCGTTTTATGAAGAAAAACACACAAATTCGTTTTTTCATGCATTTCTTTCTTTATTGTGCTTTAAAAATAAGCAACTCCGAAATCTTCTTTTGAATTATTAAACGGAGACTCAAAAAACATGAAAAAAATGAACTCAAAGATCGTTGCAGTAGCTTTCTTATTATTGACACTTTTAGCTGGTGGTATAGCAGCTAAACAGGCAATTGCTCCAGGAGCCGGCGGCGGCTGGGGTCCAGACCCTAATCCAGATGGTGGATAATTATCCATCTATCTATTTTATTTTTATTTTATAGAGACCATTTATTACTAGAAAAATCATATAACAAATTATAATCAACATAACGGAATTTCTTAGGTTTGCATGAAAAACATTCAAATTTAAATCCATTTTCTTTAATTATTCTCTTAATTTCGTCTGTTATTGGATTATCATAAGTAGGTCCTAAAATGATGAAATAGATACAATCTAAAGTTTTTAGTACTATCATCCAACCAAAATATGCGATTTTTTCAATTAAATCATCAAATTCATTCATTGAATTATAAATTTTAAAAAGACATAAATCACTCGAAGCTGTTCCTGTTAAAGATATATTGATTCTATAGTCAATTAAACCTAATTCTATAGCCTTGTTTTGGATTTTGTTCAAAAAAGTAAGACATTCAGGAATTTTATTTAAATCATAATTATTTTCAATTAGAAAATCCTGCAATTTATCAACGTGTGCACCAAATATACCAAATTGTGATAAACTCTTTGAGATAATAAACGAAATAAATTTTAAAACACTTTGATCCCTTTTATCAATAGGCTCTTTATTGAGATCTTTATGCTTGTGGATATCCCAAAGAACTATTTTTTCAGATAAAATTTCGTTTTTTAGAAGTTTCTTAAAATTTGTTAAACTTGATTTAAAGGGCTTGTTTACTATAGTTGTCTTAAAAATCCTATTCTTTATGAGCTTTAAATCATAAGAATGTACAAATCCTTGTTGTTTAAAATTCGATAGTTTCTTTGCAATTTTCTCAGAAATCAAGTGTGGACAATGTATAACAGCATATTGGAAATGAGAATGTTCGTTTTTGCCTTCATAGAATTCCCTGAAATATTTTATTTTTAATAAATCCTCATAGACTACACTTAGATAATTTCCATTTTCTATTGGATATCGAATAATCAAGACATACGAGTGTAAAGCCATTTTCGCATAATTTTTTTCTAATCGCCATTTAGTATAGAATTTAGAAGATAGTTTTGCAATTTGTCTTGTAACCGTTGATTGATTAACTTCTAAATTTTCAGCGATTCTGCTAGATGATGCATTTGAACCAAATTCAATTAGGTTTTTCAAAACTTCTATTGTATTTTTCTTGAGATAAATAGGAGCAGCAATTTCTTCTTGATCTTTAGATAAATATCTTCTAAGATCATCAAGAATTTCGTCAGAATCTATATCATCCAAATTCACATCTTCAATGAAACTCAAAAATGTATTGAAAAGCATTTTATAAGTTGTACCTTGATTTATAACCTCAATTAAAGACCAAATCGTTGATAATATTTCATCACTAGATTTGTGATCGTTTTTAATCGGCATTAAGAATCTGTTTTGAATAGGAATAGTTTTTGTTTCTATCGCACTATCTGGATCCATCATTTGTAAGTAACTTAAAGCAAGTAGATTTAAAAGAAAAGCAACGAGTAATGTTTGCTTACCAAATAATAATGAATTATCAATAAAATGGGTAAAACTTTCTCTTATAATTATAAATTCCCATAGGTCTTCACTACGAAACTTTGGTTTAACTTCATCAATCCATTTACCAATAACTAAATTGTTTTCTTTTCGAATAACTCCAAAATTTTCATGATATTCTGGAGCATCTCCAATTTCAATCTTGATTTCATTAGGATGTCTTTTTGGTTCCCAACCAGTGTTTTTATTTATGTTTTCAAAGATTGTTTGAATCTCTTTGAGAATATCTTTTGGTTTCTTATTATTGCTCAAATTAATCTATATAATCAATAAAACAATCGAATTTTAAGCTTTCTTTATTTAAGAAAAACAAAAAAATAGGTGAAAAGAATTAATGCCTTATCCACCACTACCATTTGGATTTGGTTTAAATCCACCTGGGGCTATTGCTTGTTTAGCTGCTAGTCCACCAGCTAAGAGTGTCAATAGAAACAATGCTATTGATACGAATTTTATGTTTATTTTTTTCATGTTTATTAGTCTCCTAATTACTAATTATATGAAAAAGGACTATATTAGAATCTGAAAAATGAAAAAGATGCAAAGAAAAAAGAAAATTAGGTTGATTTTGTCGTTAGAAAATTACTCTGCTTCTTTTTCTATTCGTTCCGACTTGTCACCAAACTTCCGTTCTTCTTTTGCTATTAAGCGTTTAATATTATCTCGATGCCTGAATAGAATGAAAATACCTGCTAACAAACCACCAACTATTAATGGTATACTTGTTATCAGGGGTTCCAAATTCATAATGAAATTTGCTTCAAGAAATATGAATATTGGTAATGTTGGAGTTGTGACTATATTTGCCAAGGAAGTGTATCTTGTTGTAAACACAACTGTAAACCACACGACAGCTAATCCTAAAGCTGTTACTGGAACAAAACATATGAATACTCCAGCGGTTGTAGCCATTCCTTTTCCGCCTTTGAATCGTAACCACACCGGATAATTGTGTCCTAGCACAGACATTATTCCTGCTCCTACTACTATTGCTTGACCTACCGGATCTGTAAAGCCGAGAGTGTAAGCTTTAACTGGTTCTGGCTGTATGACTACTAATCCTACTATTAATCTTGCAGCCCAAGCAACAACTCCGCCTTTTAGGACAATATCGCCTATGATCGTTAGTATAGCAGCTCGTTTACCTAATAACCGATAAGCATTTGAGAATCCTGTGTTTCCACTCCCATAATCCCTGATATCGATTCCTTTAGTTATCTTCCCTAGAACCCATCCCGTTGGAAAACTTCCAATTAAGTAACTACCTACAAGTATCAACACATATGTTGCCCAGTCTGGAAATGCCATTTTTATTACTACTTCCTGTTTTCATCTATTTTTGTATGGTTTCTTAAAAGAGTTCTTATTATACGCACTACTTTTTCATGTATGTGAAGAAGAGTGAACCTGGACCCAAATGTGCTCCTACTACTGGTCCTACTAATCCAGTATATTGCGGTTTGCACCCGAATGTTTCTTCTAATCGAATTTTGAACTGATTAGTAACATCTGGCATGTCACCATGTGTGAGAGCAATTAATGATGTCGCATCTAAACCTTCCACTTTCATTTGTTCGATTATCCAATCCATTGCTCCCTCTCGACCTGGCACTGTTGCTAAACTATCTGTTTCTCCTTCAGTTACAGTTAGTATGGGTACTCTTCCTAGTAATTGTCCAACTAATCCCCTTGCTCTTCCGATTCTTCCTCCCCTCACCAAGTATCTTAATGTGCTAGGGAACCCAAGTACTACTACTTTTTCAATTGCTTCATCTATTACTGCACAGACTTCATCAATATTCTTCCCTTCGTTTACTGCCCAAGCGGCTTTTAATATTATAAGTCCCAGTGATGCTCCAGTTGTCAAGGAATCATACACTCGAATATCCATATGTGGGAGCATACTTCTTGCTTGTCTTGCTGACTCAATTGTTAAACTCATTAAACGAGAAATATGTATGGAGATAATTGTCTCAGCTTCGTCTGCAGCATCCTCATAGGCTTCAAAAAACAAAGCAGGTGAAGGAGGATTTGTTGATGGTGTATCCTTTAATTTTGGCATTTTTTCATAAAATTCTTCAGGTGTCAGATCTATTCCTGCAGTAAAGGTCTCATCATCCATGTAAACCTTCAATGGAACTACAATAATACCTAGTGCTTCTATTACCTCATCTGGTAAATCACAGGTACTATCTGATACAATTTTAACTTTCTTTAGAGACATTTCTCATCTTGTTCCATTAAAGTCTGCAGCTTTAGCACTTATCCTCGAATAAAAGTTTTTAGTTAAAAAAAGGTATTATTTCCACCCAATTTCTTGGGGGAAATTAGATTTTAAATTAGCTTGCTTCTTCTACGAACAAGAATTCTCTATGTTGTTTTGTCATGTCATCGATTTTAAGTCGGGATATTGCGCCGTGTTGTTTGCATTGCTTTATGACTGCTTTTGGATCATTTGTGTGTATGTGAACTCTTATCATATCATCATTCTTTGCTACGACAAGTGATCCACCCATTTTTCCTAGAAATTCTCTTGCGAATTCAGCTGTCACATCTACTGATTCTATGATAAATTCAGTACAGAATTGGAATTCATCATCTTCTTCAGTATCTTGTGCTATTGCTTCAACTACGACTGCTTCGCCAACATCATCGATGTCTTCATTCTTGTAGTCTTTTATCCATCCTTCCGTTATATAGACGAATCCTTGACC
>DAOVHJ010000266.1 GCA_030671945.1 Candidatus Heimdallarchaeota archaeon | reverse complement strand
TTATCTGCAGAAACACCTGATTGCATCCAGAACAATCTATCTCGGTATTCTTGTGTTGTATCAACACCAAGGTATTTGAGATCGATGAGATTGATTCCCCATCTGGTGATTTGTGGATAAATGTCTTTCTCGATTGTTTCGCTTACTTCGTCTAATTGTTGCATGACTTGTATTAACTTGAACTTTGAGAGTTGGTCAATTGAGGTCTGGATAAAGAATCCTCGAAGATAATCTGTCGCTGAGGCTGAATTGTAGATTTTTTGGTTTCCTACGATTTCCATAACGAACGCACTTGGGTCTTTTACTTCCCAGTAGTATTCCCCATGGAATTGTAATGGAGCTAAGTCCATTGTTTGGCTTCTTCCACCGAATTTTCCTTTGTAATCGCTTGTGCTGATAAAAATAACTTCAGCGTTAAAGGGTGACCGGTCAAATCCTACAATTCTTGAGAGGAGTTTTGTGATCAATGGAAGATTCTTACTTTTGATGAAGTGTCTTCCTGGTGTTAGAACGTCGTAAGCTTTGCCTTCCTTAAACAGGATGGCTGCTTGATTTTGTTTGACAATTATCTGAGATCCCCATTGAATTCGATCATCAGGGTGTCTGTAGACAATGTCTCCGGGCCTGGCGCCCATCCATTCGTATACTTCGGGCATGTTGTGCACCTATTTTTACATAAAATTACATGTAATTTTATTACCATTTTTGGTAATGCTGAGTTATTTCAAACACATTAAGTATAAAAATCATTGCAAAGGGAAACAACCAAAAGTATTTTCTATATACATATGTTATATCGAAAAAGTTAATTGTGTTAATATTAAAAACAGCTTTAGTATGAATCAAGAATAGAGCGTAGAGAGAAATGTCTAGATACGACCGACAAATGCGCATAGAAGGCTGGGACCAAGAAAAGGTTAGCAAAGCTACTGTTTTAGTTGCGGGAGTTGGTGCACTTGGTTCTATGATAGCTACTAATATGGCACTTAGTGGTGTTGGTCAGCTCATTCTTGTTGATATGGATACTATTGAAACTTCTAATCTTAATCGTCAACTTCTCTTTCGTAAGAGAGATGTTCGGAAGTATAAATCTGAAGTTGCTGCAAAAGCTCTTCGCAGACTAAATCCTGATATAGACATTGTTTCTCTTCCAGAGAGATTGGAAACCATTAAACGAACCCACTATGAGAAAGCAGATGTTATTGTTGCTGGTCTTGATTCTTTTGATGCTCGACGCTGGTTGAATTCTCTTATCGTACATTTGAAGAAACCTTTGATTTCTGGTGGCATGTATGGATTAATGGGTCATGTTCAAAGAATCATTCCTTATGAAACTCCTTGTTTTGAATGCCAACCATTGATATCTCAGGAGAAATTAAGTCAAGCTTGTAGTCCGTTAGGTGAGAAACGAAAAGATCAACCGAAGAAACCAGTGGCACCTATGCCAGCAGTTGCGACTATGTCTATGATTATTGGTGGGCTCATCAGTCAAGAAGCGATGAAACACATCATGGGTCTTGGAGAACCCTTAGACAATTATCTCTTCTATGATGGTAAAAGTAACACTACAACTATTTTACATCTTGAAAGAAAATTCACTTGTCCTGTTTGCGGTGGTTTCTATGCTTTAGATGAAGCAACGCTAACCGTTGAAGATGGTGAGACCATTGGTGACTTAGCAACTCGTGTAGCTTTTGCTTTTGGATTAGCTGAGCCAAAACTAATGTTGAAAGGAGTTATTCTCGATAAAGAAATTGTTATCAGTAAAAAAACTTTGAAATCAGGCAGCAAATTGTTTGTTATGGATGAACGATTGGCAAAACCGTTGAAACTTATAATCCAAACGCATAAAGATTAATACTCTTCTTTCGTAGTTTTTTTGTCGCAAATAAATGCTAAAACTCTTATATTTATCAATTAGTTTTTGAGTTAGTTTATCTATAATAATATAGCAATCTCTTTATCCCCAAAGGGTTCGGTGAATCTTTTGATCGCAGACAAACACCAACAGCAGTTTTATCAAGATGTTGCTCAGATCTTGGAGCAATCACAATTTGATATATCTACCCCCTTACTTGGTAGTGGTGGCTGTTTCGATCTAGTTGCTAAGAAACAAACCGTTCTCCTTCTCATCAAACTAATTATGAATATTGATAGTTTTAAAGAGGATCAAGCTTACGAACTCCAAAAACTATCTTACATGTTGGATGGTTTTCCCCTAATTGTTGGGCAAAGTATTCGTAGCAATGCAGAAATTGAGGATGGAGTCGTGTATACTCGCTACGAAATTCCTGCTGTTTCCAAAGAAACCTTTCGAAACTTGCTTCTCAAACGTTTACCACCATTAGTCTATGCTTATCGAGGTGGGTTTAAGGTCAAATTTGATGGAGCTCTCTTGAAAGAAAAGCGTTTGGAGAAAAGCTATAGTTTAGGTGATTTTGCTCGAGAGGTTGGTGTTTCTAAGAGAGCAGTTTATGAATATGAGCGTGGCACGGTCGATGTTTCCCTCGAGACTGCAATGAAGATAGAAGAATTGCTTGATGAACCTCTTACTGTTGCGATAAATCTCTTTCAGGAAATGAAACGTATTGGTTCAATTACTACTCCAAGCTCCTATAGAGGAGGACCAAAAAGTGATATTGAACGAGAAGTCAAGAAACACTTCGATGGTATTGGATTAAAAGATCAGCTTTGGACCAAAAAAATTCCAATAAGGATATTAGCAAAATCAATGGAACCCATCGATGAAATGGAGAAAATTTACACTACAATCACTAGCATTTCTGAGCAGCCTGCAAGCGATGATGTCGAACAAAAAATCCGTGTCACATATAGTATTTCTAAAATTGCTGAAGCAGATCCTTTGATTGTTCTAGGAGATGATTCTAAGAAATCCTCCATTGATGGAGTCTCAGTTGTCTCTATTGATGACCTCATTAAATCAAAAAAGAAGAACCCAGCTAAAAAGGATTAATTCATTCAGAGT
Organism: Candidatus Heimdallarchaeota archaeon; assembly: GCA_030671945.1. GTDB lineage: Archaea > Asgardarchaeota > Heimdallarchaeia > JABLTI01 > JABLTI01 > JABLTI01. The sequence continues at coordinate 1,141 of DAOVHJ010000266.1, read as the reverse complement.
TTGAGAAAAATTCATCCAAGTTTGTTTGTTCGTGTATACGAATTATTCTTTTTGATGTTTCCCAGCTTTTCCGAGCAATAACAGGTAACTCTCCGTGTTTTGTATAGTAATCCATTAAGAATTGGTTTGTTTTCGCATCGTGTGAATACCCACTTCCAAAATCAACCCCAAACTTTTCGTGGGCTTTTTCAATTTCCTGATCTCTTATGACTTTCGCTATTACTGATGCTGCAGAGACAATTGGATATTTTACGTCTGCGAAGTGCTCAGCTACAATATTTTCTTGAACATTATTCCTGAGAATTAATTGCAATCTATCAGCGTTTCTGTCACAAGCATCAACAAAAGCCTTTTTCCATTTTGTCAAGGCACCTAGCATCTTAATTATCGCATTAATTTCAATACGATTTAGATTCGTTGCATTATTTCGCAATTCATCAATTTCATAGGCATCTATTATTACAATCCGATAATCGACTGTTAGGTTTAGAATCTCTGAATACATGCTTTCTCTTCTTACTTTTGGCATTAATTTAGAATCAGTTAAACCTTCTTCAACCAAAGGATTTAGGTCCTTATCGTCTATGACAACTCCTGCAATTACTAATGGACCCAGTACTGGTCCTCGCCCTGCTTCATCAATTCCAGCTATATACATCTGATTCATGTAAAAACAAGTATACCTACACTAAAAATTTTTCACAATTGTTTAAATGTTCAACACTTTTTTCATTGCTGAGACTATTTTGTCGATGGGAGCATTTGTTTTTATAGAGTTCGTACGAAAATGAGTTCTCGTTGCTGAAAACCCACCTTTAGTTATTTCTTCAATAACTGATTCAACTTTTGGAGAGGGGATATTTAATTTGTCAGATATTTGATGAAGATCAAAAAAGCAAATTCCGGCATCAGTTTTCTGAGCTTTCACTTCATCTTCTATTAATGTCAACATTTTTGTCATTTTTTTATGTGAACCGTAGTTCTCTTGATTATTCTCTACTTCACTTTTCAGTTTACTCACAAATGGCTCATCATATAAATCACCTAGCCAGATTGGTCCCCCCAGTAATCGGTGCTTGTTCTGACACTCAGGACATTGTTTCGTTAAAGTATTGATTATTCCTTTTTTACTTTCAATATC
>DAOVHJ010000187.1 GCA_030671945.1 Candidatus Heimdallarchaeota archaeon | reverse complement strand
TAAGTCTAGAAGTTCGTAGAACGAATTTTCACAAGGAGGTTAGAATTATATCTGAAGTAATTAACAGATATCCAAATATCAAGAGAAATTGCCCCAAAAGATAGGTACTCATTGTGAATAATCTTTCGTTTTTGAATTGTTTAACAAACTTACCTATTCCATTCAAAGTGTCCGATACGGCAAAAAACCAAGCTCCTAGATATACAAGAATTATACCTGAAAGGTAAATCATTTTCATACTGATTGGAAAACTATCCAATGGTATGAGGAGAAAAGTTGTACTTATTCCCATCACACAAATAACTATAATATACACAGTTACAGGAATTTTCATTTTCCCAATATTTTTTGTCATTTTAGGGTAAATTATAACAGCAGCTATTACAAAAGGAAGAGCTAGAAAAATAACCCACCATCTGAAATAAGGAAATTTCTGAGCATAGAGTGCGAATGCAACTATATAGAAGATATGACCAAATAAAAACGAAAATAATCCAATTCTAAGCCATTTTTGTTTCTTCTTTGGATCTGGTATCATTAGAAATAAATCACCTAAGAATCCACCAACAAGCGCTCCTATTATCCACCAATTTATTGTAGAATTATTAATGGTATAGAATAGAATCAATAAAGGCATTAGCAATGGTTTTGTAACATATCGAAGAAAAGCTGCGGAGTCTTTCTTTTTCTCTACTAGGAATTCACCTAGTAAATGTATAATAGAAACTAAACAGAAGAATGAAATAAGTACTATATTCGCAGTTAACATCCTTTTCTCTTTGATTTAAAACGATTGAAATAATAAATTTTCGTGTTTACCTCATCGATTTTTCTTCCAAGACATTTTCTCAATTTTATACCAGCTAATAAATCCTCTATAACCTTAAATAGGAAAAAAACTTGAAGCAATTATGTTATCTACACTCCAACTATACGCAATTCTCGAAGAAGAGAGAGTGCGAATACTTGAACGATTTTCTAAAGTAGATAAAGATCACTTCTACTATGTTGATAAAGCCAACTCATGGAGCCCAGAGATGATCTTCAGGCACATTCTTATGAATAACTATTGGTTATTGGATAAGCTACCTGGTGGAGAAAAACTCCAACCCTCTGAAGTAGCAATTAATCCTGGACAATTACCTGACGATAAAATAAGTTTTGATCAAATTAATGATTCTTTTATCCTTATTTCAGATATCATAAAACAAAGACTCTCTTTTCTACAACACGAAGAGGAAAAAGAGTTTATCGAAACATTCAGAGGAAAAAAGACGAGACAAGCAGCAATTTTAGGATTCATCTATCATGAGCTTCGACATTTAGGTCAAATAACTTGGTTATTTAAGCGTTCAACAGGCTGGACTGATAAAGAGATATATGCAAACTAGTCTAGAACGTTTTATTTACTAAACAATAGTTAATACAATATTAGGTAGATGAAATTTACATTTTTATGAAGTAAAGTTAAAAGTCTTGATGTGTATCTTCTTATTGAAATCCTATGAGCGAACTAACTGTTTGTTTAACTTTTGATCTTGACGCTGAAAGTGCTCAAATAAGACAAAAGGAAAATCCTGTAAGAATTTCTAAAGGACAATTTGCCATACAAAGAGGAATGCCACGTATTTTATCTCTTTTAAACAAGTATGAAATTAATGCAACATTCTTTGTTTGTGGATGGGTTGCTGAAACATATCCTGAAACTGTAAGTAATATTCTCATCAAGGAGCATGAAGTAGCAGCTCACGGATATATGCATGAATATTTGGATAAATTGTCATATGATGTTGAGCAAACTATTCATAATCGTACTGATACAATTCTAGAAAATCTTGGAGGAAAAGTGCAAGGTTTTAGAGCACCTTATTGGATTTTATCTAATTATACATTAGAAATAATATCGGATTTGGGATATATCTATGATTCATCATTGATGAATGAAGATAGACCACACACTTATACAATACCTGAAACAGATAAGAGAATAGTTGAATTCCCAGTTGAATGGTATTTAGATGATTGGATTCTTTTTGAAGAAAAGCAACAAACTCCTTCAGCTGTCTTTGAGATTTGGAAAAGTCAATTTGATGCAATGATGGAAATGGAAGATAGAGAAGAGAATCGATGTGTTTACACTCTAACTTGTCATCCTTCATGCATTGGTCATTCATATAGAATACAAGTGTTAGAGCGTTTAATTAAGTACATGAACTCTCATAAAGCACAATTCTCTAAAATGAAAAAAATAGCAACGGATTTCTTTCTCTAATGTGACAATACGACAGAAATCATTCATAAAATTTGTGGGAGTTATTTGGATAGTTTTTTAAGCAAAATCGATAGATATCACAAGAAGAGAGGAAAAAAATGGTAACAATGCAGAAAGAAAAAACATCAAAATTCTCTGATATCATAGTATATTCTTCTTCAGTTGCAGGAGCAATATTAGGCGTATTTTACATTTTAATTTTGCTAGCATCTTTTGATGTTATCGATTTACCTTTGATTGTTGATAATTTTTCAGCTTTCATAGGATTAGCTATCTTTGGTTTTGCTATGTGCATGACAGTTTATCCAATAAGAGCTTCTCTTCATAAAAAATTCAAGTGGTTAAGCTTTCTAACAATTTTCTCAATAATTCTTGGTTGTTTAGCAACTGCAGAAATCATAATTGTAATTTTAGTGGAATTTGGAAAAATGGCAAGCATTCCGATTTTAACAGAATTTACTAATTCTGTCATTATTCTCTCTGTGATAGTCTTCACAAAATGGATTACGGCATCTCTTCATCTGTTTGTGGATTTTTAAGAAAAATGAAGGAAAAAAAGAAGGAATTATGGTTTGAATTCATAAGATTCAAAGTAAGCTAAGTTGATTATTGTATAATCTGTTAGATGAGATCCATAAACTGTAACAAATCCGTCATTAGCTCCGTCTGCATAGTGAATGGGAATGAAATATGTTGGTTGAATAGTATCAATGACATTAACAACAGCCATATCGCACATAGTTTGACATCCTGGACCTAGAGGTAATAATGCGACATCTATTGTTCCTGTTAGCTGATCGTATTCTGCAATATTATAAGAATCTCCTGCATGGAAGAAGGTAAACCCGTCTATATCTATGATATAGCTAGTATAGTTACTCGATCTAGCATGGCTAGATTCTGTATACATGTAGAAGCAGGTTATTTCTATTGGTCCCACTTGAAAAGTATCTCCAGGAACAGCTCCGGTTCCATCATAATCATTTATATAAGTAGTCATTATCTCTGGAAAAACAGTTAGAGTATCTTCTTTCTGAAGCATCAAAATAGTCGATGACTGGCAATGATCTCCGTGATCGTGGGTTATCAAAATTGCATCTGCCTTTAAATCGCTATAATTTGCATTTGGTAAGTTTATTGGATCAATATAGATCCGATAACCTTTAGCTTCAATCATAACACCCGCGTTATCTAGAAGTGTAAAATTGATGGTTTTATTGTTGTTTAATAGCACAATTGTAGTAGGGGCAGCAATCGCTGCAACTGCAGTTATAGAACTTAGAATTATAATTAATTTTATCTTAATTGTTAAGCTCATAATTTGGCGATTGTTGAAACACTAATAAGAGTTATGTACTCCAAATTAGCTTAAATCTAAAAAAATGAATTCGAGTCAATGTTAGGAGAATTATTATTCATAATAAGTCGTAGAGCGGAAAATACATTATTCATTTTTATCGTAACAACTACATTTGCTATAAAAGGAATAGAGCATACATTTATGTAAGGAATAATTGGAAAGAAAAAATAAAAAAAGAGTAGAGTTGGAAAATTAGGTTTTATTTCCGCAATTTCCACAGAATTTAGCATCAGGAGCGTTCTTTGCACCGCATTCAGTACAGAATCTAACTGATCCTTTCTTTTCATCGTCTGTAGGATCACCACAACCACCACAGAAACGAGCAGCTGGGGAGATTTTCTTCTTACACTGATTACAGGTAATAAATGCAGATTCTACTTCACCTTTTTTCTCTATTTTGTCAGCTTTCTTAATTTCGCTTCTTGAGAAAAGGTTGTTAACCATAACAGCACCAGTTAAACCGCTACCACCTTCAGGAAGTGCTTCAGCAACTTGAGCCATACCAGAATATTGTTGGATTTGTTGAGCATCAACACCAGAGCGCATCCAGAAGAGTCGATCTCTGTATTCAGGGGTTGTATCGATTCCGCCAAACTTCAAGTTCTTAAGTTTGACACCCATTTCGAGTAATTCAGCTTTAACTTCATTTTCAACAAAATCAGAAGTTTTACCCAAGTTAGACATGACATCAGTGATACTCTTTTCAGACAATTTACTCATAACAGATTCAACAATAAAAGTTCGAAAGAATTCGTTGAAATCGGAGGTGGAATAGATGTCTCTATTACCAGCAATTTCAAAAGCGAATTTCTGAGGATCGTCTATCTTGTAGTAAAAATCACCGAAAAATTGAAGCGGAGCTAATTCTTGAGTCTGACTTCTTCCACCGAACTTTCCTTGAAAATCACTCATTGACAAGAATATTACTTGACAATTAAATGGTGATTTATCAAATCCTACTATTCTTGATAGAAATGTTGTTATCAGTGGTATATTCTTTGTTTTTATGAAAGTCCTTCCTGACTTTAGTACATCGTAAACAACTGAATCCTTGATGAATACTGCCACTTGGTTCGGCATTACGTTGCATTGGTCTCCCCAATTTAATGTATCTCGAGGATGACGGAACATAATTTCATCGCCACGTCCTGTGGCCCATTCAATAACTTCAACCATACTTATACCTCTATTATTTATTTAACCTTTAATGGTTCTAATTCAAAATATCGTTTTTCTTCTTTTTAAATGTAGAGTAATAGGATATTCTCCCAGAACAAATTAAAACTCTTACTCAAATGTATCAACTTTATTAATAGCTAGTTAAAGGAATCAAAGAAGTTTTATCATTAAAGATACAGATAATACAATCACGATTAGAACTATGAGTAATAATAGTGACTTATCCCCAATTTTCAAGAAACCAATTATCTCTTCATCATCTTCCAAGATTTTCATACACAATTGATTTCTTAATTTGATTTATAAACTAGAGAAATTTATCTAATTAGGATATTAAGTTGAAATACGTTTCTTTACATCTTCAATAGCTTTCTTTTCTTCCTCAGAAAAGCTATCATATATATCATCAATATATGAAAGAATGGTTGAAGCTAAATCTGTGGGGAAAAGTTTTTCTTCTTGAATGTCATGTTTAAGATTTCCTTTAAGTACTCTAGGATCAAGTTTTATTGCTTTTTTATAATTCTCCAAAGCTTTCTCATTTTGTTTCATTTTATAATAGACATTTGCACGATAATAATATACAAGAGCATAGTTTTCATCAAGCTCTATTGCTTTATTGTAATCTGCCAAAGCTTTCTTATCCAGATTCATCCTATCATATACAACTCCCC
>DAOVHJ010000280.1 GCA_030671945.1 Candidatus Heimdallarchaeota archaeon | reverse complement strand
TACAAAGTTAAGTAGCATTTTTTTGTTTTTTGGCAATCTCTGGGCTCTGATTTAGAAGTACTTTCGTACCGTTTCAGCAATATTTTCAGGACTGGCAGCAGCAATTGGTTCAGAATGAAGTAATTCCATGAAACCAATATCACCAGTATAGTTAGGAAGTAAGTTTGGTCTACTTACTATCTTTAAATTAATCCTGTAATCATCTGATCTATCTTGACCAATAGGTCCTAAATATAATGCCATATTGACTGATGTTGCTCCTCTTGCATGGTACAGAGCCTTAAATGCTTTAGTTAATCCTACAGCTAAATCTCTGGAATCTGCTTTTGTAAAAGTAGAAATATCAGTTTTTGGGATAGTAACAATTCCTGTTAATTCATTCTTACCCATTGGTGAAAAAGTAGCTAACCAAGTCATAAATTCATTTTCAACAATAAATCGTTCGCCAAGTTTTCTTTCAGATGCAATTAAATCCGACCAATAATTACTCTTAGTTTCATTTGTGTATTGCTGACTTTTACGAAGTAATTTTTCTGTTAATTTTGTAGGTTTGATATCTTGGATGATTTGAATATGAGGATGAATTATAGATGACGCAGATGGAGGTAAAAAGTTGAAATTAATAGATGGATATTTTACGTTTTTATCAAAATTATGAACTGCCTTGAAGAATTTGATTGACCCCTCAATTGCTTCCTGCCAGATTTTCGGTGTAAATTTATCTAATTGTGTGAAGTGATCATTCCCTAGAGTTCCTACTGCATGATATTGCGAGAACACATAAAGATTCGGAAATAAGTTGAAATCTCCAACAGTAATTCTTTCACCTAATCCTAATTCTTCAGAGAATTTTGGAGTAAAACTTGTCATATTTTCTGGGCAGAAGAAACACTTCTTCGCAGAATTTTTAATAATCGATTGTAAATTAGTTTCAAAGTCTTCTCCTGGAGCAGATGCTTGTTTAACACGATCAGCTCTTAGTTTGTTTATTCTGGACCAATGATTGATTAATGGATCTTTACGAAACTCAATTTTTTGCTCAACAACTTCGAATTTCTCTAATGGGCTTCTAATCTTAGCATATCTAGAGAGTTTCTCAAATCGTACATTACCTGTGCCTTTGATGACTTCAATCTCTTCATTTGTTTTGTTCATTGGAATCAACTTACTTCTCTTTGTAACTAATCTTTGTCGATTTTTACTTCACTTCTATAAAAAATGTGCTATTATAACCGACTTATTTTTAAGATGCAGATAGAAATCATTAATTAAGAAAATTGGTATAATAAGATAGGAATTTTACTATTTAGCTGGTTGGAATGTATTTGCCAAAAGAAAAAATTGAACGCTCAGAAGCAATTCTCAGAAAAAAACGGAATACTCGTATAGGATTAAAGATGAGGAACAAAATTCTACAATTTCTCTACGAGAATCCCTTAAAATTCTTTACAACTGCAGAAGTCATGGATGGAATTGGATCTAGTTATGCTTCAGTCGCTTATCATCTAAAAAACATGCTTCTTGAAAATGTAGTTTTAATGGAGAAAAGAGAGAGACGAAATCTTTGGAAAATAACTGGACTCGGTCAGCAAACCATAAAGAAATGGTTAGAAAATGAGCCTTAGACAACTCTATTTTTTATTATAATTTCTAAATATCTTTGTTTCTATTTTTATGATAACATTAATTTATATAAGACATAACCTTAGAAAAGCAAAGCAAATATTTTTGAATAATCGTCAAGAAAACAACATAAGGTCTGATGTTAATGAGTTATGTATCCTGGTACCCAAATACTTCTCGAGATAGACTAAACTTCTTTTTGAAGACTTTCCCTGCTTTCATAGTTTTGATGTTTTTCCTCTACTTCGTCCTAGATTGGATAGGAGCTTTTGAATTTCTTGAAGTGTTGGTGAGGGATAATTCTGTATGGTTATTAGACTCAATATTTGGTATGGATACTACTGAATTTTCAGTAGGATTTTTCCAAAGAATTGACCCAGATCCATTAACAAACTCAAATGTTTATTTTGGTACCCCTTATTTTCCAGGACTGAGAATGGGTACCTACCCACGCACTCTCCTCATTATTCGAGCATGCACGGGCATGGAAGCTGGTGCATTACTAATGACTTTAATTTTCATTACTCCAGCAAAGTGGCAGAACAAAGCAGTTGCACATGTTACTAATTTATTAATGATGCACATTGGCAATACCTTTCGAGTTGCTTTTCATTTCTGGTTTACTGAATATTTATACAAACTATGGGGGGATGCTGATAAGGCGTTCTTTTATGCCCATGATTTGCTGAGTAAAGTCTTTGGCTTTGTAGGAATAGTTATTTTTACTCTGGTAATAGAACGTACTGGAGTGAGAATAGTTTCGACGTTTGGAGCATGGATAGACGCAATGGTGGATGGTCTCAAGCGTATAACTTGGAGAATTCAAGGAAAAGCATATTATCTAGACGAAGTTGTTTCTTATGAAGAATCTACTACAGAAATTGGTGAACCTACAAGAGTAGAGGAAATTTCTAGTAAGAATTTTTATCCAAAAGAAGAAATTGAATCAAACAAGTGGTCTTTCTTTAAGAGAACTTTCGGTATTTTTGCTGGAATAGCTATTGTGATTATCGGTATTGGTCTGATACCACAATTAAATCGAATTATTGGAATAACAACGGATAATATAGCTGGTGCATTTGGTGCTGAACAAACAGGTGCTGGAGTATACAATGCATTATGGTGGCAATCTACGTTTCAATTACTGAATGCTGATAATACGTTTATTACGAATGTTGTTAGTTCCGGTGTTCTACTATTTGCATTAATGATCGGTGTAATTGCCGTTACCCCTGCAAAGAAGTTGAATAAAGGCTTAGCAATGGGTACAAGTCTGTTGATCTTTCCTCTTAACTTTCTTAGACTTGGTGTCCAAAAATGGGCTACTTGGTCAGTTGCGACTGGAGGTGTAAAGGATACAAGACCTTTGTTGTACGAAAACCTGGCAGATATTGTAACAAGTTGGTTACCATTTATCTTCTGGATACTATTATTTGTAGGTTTGATGCTACTTTTCCGTGCTATGAAAGTAAAAGTGTTCTCGATGTTGTGGATATGGATGCATCAATTAATAACAACACTTGGTTGGATTGTGGGATTAAGAGATAAACCTGGTGAATTAATAGACTCTAAAGCCGCTGTGGCATCAATTGGAAGTGAATAAGAATTCCTTCCTTTTTTTCCTAGGAGAAATTGTCTTTGTCGAAGGAAAAGAAGAGTAAAAACAATCGAAAAGAGGAAATCAATGCAGCCAAGCGAAAAGAGGAGATTAATAATAATGTAAATTCTGTTCTTGAAGAAGTCAAACCAAAGGATGTTAGATCCTTAATCAAACTCGTTGAAGAGAAATACGAAATACCTGAAGAGGAAATAATATCCGTTATTAGAGAAAGGGAAATCAATCAAGAAATTACATTACAAGAACCAATTCCATTACCAACAGAGCTCCCCAAGAAACCTAGAGATTATTTTATCAAGAATAACTATTACACGAAAGAATTTTGGATAAGTATTGGTGTCATAGCTCTAGTTTTGATATTTGTTCTAGTAGATGTTGTGAGTGGATTCTTCTTTTATGTGAGATATGCTATAGTAAGCTTCTTTATGCTCATCTTAACAGGATGGTCTTTAACTTCTGCGATTTTTCCAGAAATTAATGACAATTTTAGATTTTTAGAACGAGGTGCTACTGCAATAGGTTTGAGCTTACTTGTATTGATCCTAGATGGATTATTCCTAAATTATACCTTTCACTTTACACCGTTATCAATAGGATTAAGCTTGATAATTATAACACTAATTTGCATGGTAATAACTTTCGTTTTGAGAATAAAACT
>DAOVHJ010000267.1 GCA_030671945.1 Candidatus Heimdallarchaeota archaeon | reverse complement strand
TAAGCTTCCTTTACTAAACGTTCTGCTGTATCAAATTCAGGTTTAAATTGTCTTTCTGGCAACCAAATCTTTATTGTTGGATCATTACTTGCCTTTATTATAGGTTCTATATCTGATATCACTACTGCACATTTTGCTGTAACATTAGCAGAAGCAAAGATAGTTTCCTCAATGTCCATCTTAATACCTGGATTAACTCTTATCAAAACCTTAGGTTTTACTCCTAACCTTTTCGCAACTTTCTCTATGTTTTTTAGATCTTGATAGGAATCAATTGCTAGAAAGCTATGACAATTCTCTAAATCAATTTTTAATGAAGAAGTATTTGGATATTTTATTACATCTTCTATTAATTCATCTGACTTGTAAATATTAGTAGAAACAATGTGAATATCTTTTTTCTTCTCAAGAATGATTTTTTCAATAAGCTTCTGCTCGAGTATTGATGTTGTTTCAAAATAATTTACTTCATCAGCAATTATAGTACAAATCTCTGGGATGATGTTGTTTTTCATAGAATAAGCAATTGAGGTTTGAGGATTATATTCGAGCATTTTTTCCCTAAGATATCTGATATTTCTTCGAATTTGATCCGCACTAAATAGATAAGTAGGAGTTCCAAATTTGGTTTCAATATTTCTTAGATTTACATCATCAAATAGTATGGTATCTCTATCTCTTCTAAACAAAATATTATTATGATTCATTTCCTCAAACACCAGTTTTTTTGCTGAATATATGCTTTAATGTTTTACAACTGCTCATTAACTGTTTTTAGGATTTTCCAAAGAGTTAATCAATAAGAAAACAAAAAATGTGATTGGTGATAAAGATGGGAAAGTTAAAGCTATCAAGTCCTGCATTTAAACACAATGGAGATATGCCAAAGAAATATACTTGTCAAGGAGAAGAAATATCCCCTCCTCTTAAAATCTCAGGTGTCCCTAATAATGCAGTAAGTCTTGTTCTTATTATGACTGACCCAGATGTTCCGATTCCAAAATTGATATTTCCTCATTGGGTTATTTGCCATTTGGATCCAGACACTAAAACTATAGCTGAAGGAAGCAAATTAGAAAACGCTATTGTTGGGAGAAATGGTGCATTTCAAAACAAGTATATGGGGCCTTGCCCACCATGGGGAAAGCATAGGTATATTTTCAAATTATATGCTTTAGATGAGAAATTACCTTTGGATAGGAAAAGTGGAAGGAAAAAAGTACTCAAATTAATGAAAGGTCACATAATTGAAGAAACCGAGTTAATCGGCCTTTATGAGAAAATAAAGGAAAAGAAGTGAGAAACTACTCACTATTTTTCACTTTGAACCATTATCGTAATATGGATCATCATCCACATCAGATTCAAAACCAAAATCAGCTAGTAAACTACTAATGGATTGAGCACCATTTAGCAGTTCTATAATCCATTCTCCTTCTAAAGCAACTAGAACATCTGGCAGATCACCTAGTAGGTTATGATCAAATTCAACAATATCTTGGTATGCTCCAGCTAATGGGATAACCAGATAACTGTCTTTTAGTACTTTTAGATCACCAACTGGAAATCCACCTAAAGTAAAAGGTTTTGAAAATGTTAGTTGAAAATCATCTTCAGTGAATAATTTCTTTTCACTGACTGGTGGATGATATACTGCTACTTCTCCATCGGAATCACATGTCATATCAAATAATCGCACTATTGTTTCAGGTTGTTGATTAAGATTACTTGTTGGTATAACTGGGAAATATTGTTTTACTAGAACTAAATCTCCAATGGAATTGAAAACTGAAAAATTACCTTGAACAGCATATTCTGGTTTCAATAACAACTTCGCTTCTACCTTATCGAGATGCTTTTCAAAATCATCAAAACCAAAGAACAACTTGCGAAGATCTCTTTTAAGTCCAAGTGTTATGAATTCATAATCGTTAAGTCCATGAAGGAAATCCAAAGGAGGTTTTTTTCTTTCCCATGAAATCCATTTCTTCAAAACATCTCTTGCTGAACTAACTTCTTTATGTTTTGCTGCTTTTTCACCCCAATGGGCGACTCCAAGAGTTTTATCATGATAGGTTTCAGAAAACACAGAGTATCGATCTATTGTTTTTACAATTATAATGGTAGAGAGAGCTGTGATAGCTCTTCCTGATTCAGTCATAATTGTAGGTTGTAATTTCGGTAATTTCTTGGAAAGGACTTTAACGAATATTTCAGCGTATTTTTGCATGAAATCCTCATCAAGTCGGTTGTCATAATCAATAGGTAAACCCCCACCAAAATTAATTGTTTTCAAATTAGTGAATCCTTCTTTGTGAAGGAGTTCGTAAACTCTTGCAACAAATGTTGCAAATCTCTCATATCCTTCTAAATCAGTGATTTGAGAACCAGGATGTGAATGTAACATTGTGAGTAAATGAGTTGCTTTCTTCTCCCTTAATACCTCAATAACATCAAATAATTCTCCAATTGCTAAGCCAAATTTTGAATGCCTGCCACTAGATGCACTCCAATGACCATGCAAGGTTACATATGACTTCATTCTGAAAGCAAGCTGGTAATTCTCTTGAGGTAGAATATCAAGAGTGTCTATCATTTCTTGTTCAGATTCAATAGATATACAGACTTTAAATCCATCAGCTATTGCTTCTTTTATTGATTGTAAGTATTCTCGATCCTTAGCACCATTACACATGATTAACCGGTGCTTCTCTTTTTTTAATGCTTGAAGCAATAGTATGAATTCTGATTTTGTTCCTGATTCGAATCCATATGTAGGATGAGTTTTGATAATTGTTTCAATAATGAATCTAGAATGATTAACTTTAATCGGATAAATTGGATAATATTTACTTTGATAGTTATACTTCTCTCTTGCCTCAGTAAATGATGTAATTAATTTCCTGATTTGATATGTTATAAGCTGAGGAATTCTAATTGCAAAAGAAGCATCACAATATTTTGTTTTTTCTTCAAATATCTCTATAATTTTTTCAAAACTGATTCTTTGATCATCTAGTACTAATTCTAATTTTCCTTCTTTGTTAATATCAAGATAGTATAGGTCTTTTCTATCTACACCATATACTAATTTACTATCGTCAAGTTTCCATTTCATTTGATTTTCTCCTAAAAAAGATAAAAAATGGGAGAAGATTACTCATCTTTCTCCCGCTCTGCTTGTTGAACGGAATCTATCATTCCTTTGAAAGCTCGCGTCAGCTCACCGAGTTCGTCTTCGCTTTGCAGCAATTCTGGATCTATGTTTAACATGATTCCTTCCATAATGTCTTTCCGCGCACGTCTTGTAGATAATGATTGAGCTACTTTGATGAGATGTGTGAAAGGTCTTGTTATGTATGCTGTAAGAATTAACCCTACAGTTATACCTATTGCAAAACTTGCACCAACAATTATCCAGATAGTGTTCAAGTTAGTTCTGATTGCCTCATTCATTCGTAATTCTACTGGCTTAATACCCTCTAGAGCTTCATCAACAGGGACAATGATTAAACTAATGTAGTCACCTTTACCCACTGGTTGATAAGCTAAGTATCGTTCTTGGCCATCTCGAGTATACTCAAGAATACCAGAACCACCTGAGGTTATTTCTGCTATATCTGCAGAGGTTAATGCAGAGGAACTGTCAAGGTTCTTTTCAATCTCTGAGATATGCTTGAAATCAGGATTTCCTAAATCGGGTATAGATAATGGATCTGGATGTGCAACAACCAATCCACTAGATGTGATCAAAGATGCATAACCTGTATCTAAGACTGTCACATTGATGATTTTGTCAACCATGTCATCAATTGAAATGTCCCCACAAATAACAGCAAGATCGGTTCCATTGTCGAATTTAGCTAACCGTCCAATTGTGATAAGTGGTACTCCATCAAATTCATCTGTATAGGGTTCTGTAAAGACGATTTCACCGTCTCCTGCGTAAACATCGATGTACCAATCTTCTGTATGTGCTTCATACCATTCCGACTGATTGTTTCTAATGATATCATCATCCATTAGTATGCTTCCAGGATAATTGATGAACAAGTCTGTGTTACCAACATCTGTCAATTCAAATGCTATATACAGCCATCTGAATTCCGGAGCATTG
>DAOVHJ010000186.1 GCA_030671945.1 Candidatus Heimdallarchaeota archaeon | reverse complement strand
TGCATTCCAGCAGCAAGATTGGTTACTATACTAATCGTTGAATAACACATCCCTAATTCCCTAGCTAATATACATTCAGAAACAGAAGTCATACCAACTAGAGTTCCACCTAAAATTCTAAAACTATTTATTTCTGCAGGGGTTTCAAATCTAGGCCCTTCTGTACAAACATAAACTCCTTTTTCATGAATATCCATTTTTAATTCTTTTCCGGCAGACGCGATTACGTTTCCAATATCTGGACAATAAGGATTAGTTAGATCTATGTGAATCACTCCAGAACGTTTTTCACCAGAATGTAATGTTATCTCAAATTTCCCATCAAAGAATGTTTTTGGTCTACCAATTGTGAAATCAATAAACTGATCTGGTACAACAAAACTC
This sequence comes from Candidatus Heimdallarchaeota archaeon, assembly GCA_030671945.1. Taxonomy (GTDB): domain Archaea; phylum Asgardarchaeota; class Heimdallarchaeia; order JABLTI01; family JABLTI01; genus JABLTI01. The sequence goes on along the minus strand of DAOVHJ010000186.1, from coordinate 5,110 downwards.
CCTGGGGGAATTTCTTTAATGATTGACCCCACAGCGCTTGTAGAAATAATTCTACTAACTCCAAGATGATGTAAAGCATAAATATTAGCTCGATAATTTACCATATGCGGTGGTATACTATGTTTCACCCCATGTCTTGTAATAAAAGCTACGTCTTTGTTTCCTATTTGTGTCAAATGTACTGTAGCGTCTCCGAAAGGAGTGTTAATGGTTTTTTTCTGCGAATCATTATCTGGTTTATAGAAACCTGATCCACCAATAATACCTATTATTTGAGCCATCTAGTTCACGATTTGATATTTGAGTAAGTCTTTTTGGTTTTTTCGGCGTTGATTTTTTAATTTGCACAATTTCATTTTCCCGTACATTACTCATGGTAAACTAGTCAAAAGATTTAAGTTTCGGATATCAAAGATTTAGCTTCATGTCAAATTATGAAGAGTTGCTCAAACGTGCTCGCGAGCAATTACCAGAAAAAATCTTTGAAAAATCTCGTTTCGAACCACCAAAACCAGATGTAGCAATTGAAGGAAATCGTTCTTTCTTCAGGAATTGGCATCAAGTTGTAACAGCACTAAATCGAGATGGGAATCATCTCTTAAAATTCCTTACAAAAGAATTAGCAACCTCTGCTAATATTGAAGGACAAAGAGCTGTCTTTGCAGGTAAACATTTTCGAGGAACCATGATTGATTTATTGAATCGTTACATGAAGGAATACGTTATTTGTCCTGAATGTGAAAAACCAGACACTAATTTGATTAAAGAAGATCGAATCAACTTTCTCGTATGTGAAGCTTGTGGTGCACGAACAAGCGTTAAGCCAGTTTAAAATACTTTAATTAAGAAACTATCTTTGAGAGATTTCAATGACAAAAAAGCAATTATTTTACCTTCGAGTGCGACAAACTGAGCGAGATTATTTAGTCACAGTTTGTGATAAAGAATTACTCGGAAAAACATTAAGTGAAGGTGAATTAGAGCTCTGTGTCAATGATCGCTTCTTCGGAGGAGATCTTGTTCCAATAGAGAAATGCTTGGAACAAATGAGAATAGCCACTAGCTTTAACCTCATCGGTAAAGGAATTGTTGATGCTGCTGTAGAGAAAAGAATGGTTAATGAATTAGCTGTCATGTGGATTAATTGTCAGGACAACGGAAAAGTTGGTCATGTTATGTTCATCCGGTGACACAAATCAAGATTGATTACTTATTCTTCCTCCAGAATTTTCTAGGGTGGAACCCATGAGTCAGATTTGTTGTAAATGTGGAAAAAGCGAAGAAGAAGAAGAAATTGTCGATGGTTTTTGTCTTAGTTGTTACAAGACCGAGTTTCCACTGATTACTTCATTCTATGAAAAAAAGTTCAATCTAACAGCATGCAAACTGTGTGGGGATCTAATGTTTCATAGTAAATGGCACGAGGTTCATGATGATCCTAAGGAAACAGTTTTGAAAATTTTGAAAGAATTCCTAAAGAAAACAAAGAAAGAAACAGATGCCAAAGTAGTGCTAATAGAGGATTTTGAGGAGCCATCATTTGATGTAGCATCCAAACAATCATTAAAGATTCTTTTTGAGGGAACCACAAATGAACAAGTTCCTCACTATCAACAAGAAACTAATCTAGATCTCGTAGTTAATATTGGCGTTTGTGAAAGATGTGCGAAATTTACTCGAGGGTATTTTGAGTCCATCGTGCAAGTTAGAAGTGATCGCAGAATAATAAATGAAAATGAGCAACTACTGATTACAGAATTAGTGCAACAAATGAAGGATAAAAGAGCGGAAACCGGAGATAGAATGGCTTACATCTCTAAAGTTGTTGACCAATCTAAGGGAGGAGTGGATTTGTATGTTGGGCACGAGAAATTTGCCAAAATCATTGCAGCTTCACTAGCGGATAATTTAGCAGCATCTACTGAATACAGTACAAAATTAAAATCCCATAAAGATGGAAAACCAATTTACCAATCTACCTATTGCATTCGTTTACCATATTTTGAGATAAGTGATGTGGTTAGTTATCTAAAAAATAATTATCAGATTGTTGGGATAAGACAGGGTCGCGCTGCATTAATGCATCTAAAAACTCGCGAATTAAAAACTCTCGCTGCAAAAGAGAGTCATCCCGATTACTTGAAGGTTTTGAAGAAAAAGGATCAATTACAGAAATACATAATTGTCGCATTACAACCACCAAATGTCTCTGTAATGAATGAAGTTACTTTTGAAACAATAGACATAGATAATTCTGCTATCTTCAAAGATCACAAAGATGGGGATGGGATTTTAATGGTAGAACTCCCAGATGGATTATTTGAGTGTAAAAAAATATAGCTTTTTTTAATTTCTTCTTGAAAATATAAACAGAAAATATTAAGTGTAGTTTCTAATGTTATTGATTAGAAATAGAGTATTTTGTTGTAATTAAAAGGAATTTGATGATATGTCATCTAAAACACATCCTCTTTTAAAAGAAGGACCTCATAAAGAGATACTTCTCGGAAATGATGCTTATGTCAGGGGAATGATAGAAGCAGGTGTAAAAATAGCTGCCGCGTATCCTGGTTCACCAACGAGTGAAATTGGTGTGAGACTTGGGCAGATATCAGAAGAAAGCGGTATTTATTTCGAGTTCTCAACCAATGAAAAAGTTGCAACTGAAGTAGCTGCTTCAGCTGCTATTGGAGGAGCTCCGGCAACTTGCTTCATGAAAAGTGTAGGACTTAATGTTGCTGCTGATTCTTTTGTCCAACTAAGTATGTATACTATGCCAGGTGGATTAGTAGTCATTCTTGGAGATGATCCAGGACCACATTCTTCGCAGAACGAACAAGACAACAGGCATTATGCGAAAATTGGACATATACCAATGATTGAACCAGCTAATGCCCAAGAAGCAAAGGATTATTTTGTGTTTGCAATGGAACATGCGCAAAAATGGAAAATGCCAGTTGTTGTTAGATCTACGACAAGAATCTGCCATCAAACAGGTATAGTTGAATACGGCACAATTAAGAAGCCTGTAATTGAGAGAGGATTTGACCCTAAGAGAGAGGGTGGTTACGTCCCCTTACCTGCAACACTAAAACCTTTGAAGGAAAAATCACTTAGAAATCTAAAGAAATGGGAAGAACTAGCTAATGGCGGTGCATTGCTTATAGAAGAGAAAGTAGGAAAAGGTGAAGCAAAAATAGGAATTATAACAGCAGGACATGCATATGCTGCAACAAAAGCAGCACTACGAATACTCGGTATTTCTGCTAACATCTTAAAACTAGGAATAATTTATCCTCTTCCAATGAAGAAAATCATGGAATTCATAAAGAAAAATAAGACTGTAAAAATCTTGGAAGAACTCGATCCCTTCATTGAGGAATTAATCAAAGTCGAGCTCTACGAAGAAGGATATTCTGGTACAAAAATAATTGGAAAATACAAAGAGAAAGACTACGAGGATTTAATGATATCAGAGTATGATACAGCACGATTAGTAGGTATGTTTGCGAAATTACTAGATGTGCCAAATCCACTCAAAGTTTCTGAGCCACAAATAGAAGTTCCAAAACGATCACCAGTGCTCTGTCCTGGCTGCGGGCATAGAACCTCGTTCCATGCTGCTAAAATCGTTATGGATAAACTGAAAGGCCATTCTATGGCAGATATTGGGTGCTATTCCTTAGGATACTTAGATCCACACAATCAAGGAACCTTACTCTACTCAATGGGTAGTGGAGTTCCTGCTGCTTCAGGTATGAAACTAGCCTTACCTGATACTGCGATAATGTCATTCGTAGGAGATTCAACATTCTTCCATGCAGCAATGCCAGGGATAGTAAATGCAGTGTTCAATAAACACAAAGTAGTATTAATGGTCATGGATAATGGGATAACGGCTATGACAGGTCACCAACCTAATCCTAATACAGGTAAGAAATCTCTCGGTGCCCGTTTACCCGCGAAATACAAGGATCACGAGACAATTAGTATTGATGATACTCTGAAAGCTTGGGGTGTTAAATTTGTTAGACGCGTTCCTGCCTACAACGTTGCTGCACTTGTTGAAGCTTTGGATGAGGCTTTCACTCAAGATGAGTTTGCTGTGGTTATTCAAGAGGAACCCTGTGCTCTTATGCGTTCCAAAGCAGAATTACGAGCTGGGACATTAGCTAATCCTTACCAAATTGATCATGAGATTTGTCGCAACATTCAAGCTTGTTTATCCGATTTCGCTTGTCCTGCAATTGAGAAGAAAGGTGAGAAACCACAAATTAATACTGATCTCTGTATTGGGTGTGGTTGTTGTGTTCAAACTTGTCCGCTTAAGGTGAAACCCATTAAGCAAATAGAGGAATTTACTCGCATTTAGGAGAAATGAAAAATGTCTGAAAAGAAATTAAAAGTTCACGTTACAGGTATGGGCGGTCAAGGCATTGGTTCCACTACTCGAGTTTTAGCCACTGCTGCTAAGCTTGCTGGTTTAACTGTTATGACTATGGAAACCCATGGTTTAGCTCAAAGAGGTGGTGTTGTCGTCTCTGATCTCGCTATTGGTTATGATCCCACTGAATCCCCCCAGTGTGCTGTTGGAGAAGCAGATGTTATCATTGCTCTTGAAGCTCTCGAGTCACTTCGTTCTATGCCGAAGCTACGAAAAGATGGCATTGTTGTTGTTAATACAACGACTTATCACCCATTATCTGTTCGTTATTCCAAAGGTGAGATCAAATATCCTACACTGGAAGAGATTGAATCGGAATTAAAACGAATAACTTCTACCGTTATTTTTGTTCCTGCACAAGAAGATGCTCAAACACTTGGACTAAGTCAAACAATGAACATGATTCTCATTGGTGCACTCGCAGCAAATACCAAAATACTCCCAATTACAAAAGAACAAATTATTGAAGGTATGAAAGCAATTCTCCCACCAAAGTATGTTGCTATTAACCTTCAAGCTTTTGAAAAAGGATTCAGTTATAAGCTTTAACTTGGGATTTTATCCCAGTTTTCTAGTTTTTTTTACAAATTTTTTAATACTCTCTTTCTTGTTTATTACTGATTAATATGAGAGATATTCGACGTAAAGAAAGAGCAATTACTGAAG
>DAOVHJ010000153.1 GCA_030671945.1 Candidatus Heimdallarchaeota archaeon | reverse complement strand
GTGATACCAGACCCAACATTCCATCCAATAGTTTTGCCATCTAGATATCCAGATGCAGTTCCCCAATACCATCTGTTTTTGTAAGTCCAGTTTCCCCTACCCCAGTCATATCCACCCATTGCACTCTCTGGTGAAAACTCAAAATGTTTACTTCCTAATCTAACTGTTCCCTTAGCTGGCATACAATTGATTTTTTGATTATAGTAAAATGCCTTCCGATTCTTCTCCCATGATGTAGCTCTTACCATGCTTTCCAAATCCGGGTCTTGATAGAGTGAAATATCAGCTGCTAAACCCCAGTCATCTTCCTCCCATCTAAAATCAGGAGCTTCAATGGTAATATATCGTTTAGGTAAAGAGCAATTGTATTTCATCAGAATTTTACTATTCTCAAAAGAGAATCTTCCATTACCAGTGTGTGGTAATAAACCAGTTTTACCTGCAGGTAGAATAGGCTTTGTTTCAAAATGAATGAATTTTTTCTCATTAAAGTCTATCCAACATACTGCCATCAAACCAAGATAACCAAGATCAGCAATCGTACAAGTCAAGCAATGTTTTCTTTTATGATCGATAACATAATAAAAGTCCCATTCTTTCACCCGGAGCCAACTTGCTTTTATTTTGTATTTATCGTATTCCAAAAGTAGATCTGTAGCCCATCCTTCTTCTGTTAGTGTACCATCTTCTTTCAAAAGTGGTTTTCGTTCAGTAATTCTATGTTGTTCCCTCAATATTTTCCCTCATAGTAACAAGTCAAACTAGAAAATTAAAAGCTTTGTTGGTAGAGATATCACAAAACACAATATTTTCTTAAGAAAGTAATTCTTCCAATTCGTTCATTTTCTTAATTAATTGCTTACCTTTGGTTGTTACTGAATATCTTTTTTGACGATCTTTTGTTTCAATCTCAATTATGAGTTCTCGCTTTTGTAATTCCTTTAGATGCTGATAGACTGCTTGTAAGGATATCATTTGACCTAGAGATTTCCAAATTCCATACCCAAAATTGCTATCTTTAGAATTTATTATTTTAAGAACCTCAATTTTGGTCCCCATGCTTCTTAAGGATTCTACTTTATTGTCTTGTGTGGTACTCTTTTGAAATGCTCGAGAAGTCTTCATTCCACTAGCAGTAATTATAGCTAACATAGTGGCGTTTTGTGGAAGTATTTTTTCTTTCAGCAAATTATCTACTGCAGCAATTACTGTGGCACTGCTTAATTCTGCAAAAATACCTTCCTTCTTTCCCAATAATTTACTTGCAGCAATGATCTCTTTTTCCGAAACAGAAATAGCTATCCCATTGCTTTCCTTGATACTTTGAACTGCTTTTTCACCAAAGATAGGATTTCTTACCATAATAGCATCTGCTAATTTATTTTTACTAATATTTTTCTTTGTTATTTCCTGAATAGAATTTCCGGCATCAAAGGATTTCGTTATGGAATCATAACCTTCAACTTGAACGCCGATTATTTTAGGAAGTTTCTGGTTTGATGGAATTAGGTTAAATTCTTTCGCTTGTTTTAAGCCCTTCCAGATGGAATATAACAATCCACCACTTCCCATTGGGATAATAATATACTCCAGCTCTTGTAATGATCCAAACATGTTTTGTTGTTCTATAATTTCTAAAGATATAGTCTTTGCTCCTTCTATTGTAAGAATATTAAATTCAGGGGTCGCTTGGTAACGACCTTTTTCAATCATTTTTACTGCAAGATCAAGACTATCATCAATAGTTTCACCATAATCTATAACCTCTGCACCATAAGCTAACATTTGAGTACGCTTCTCCGGGGAGGTGCTTTTAGGAGCGACGCAAAAGCATTTGATTTGAGCAGCTGCACAATAAGCACTTAAGGAAGCCCCTAGATTTCCATCAGAAGCACAAACCAAAGACTGCATATCTCTATTTATGGCATCGGAAACCATCAAAGGTGAAATCCGATCTAAATAAGAACCTGTAGGATTTGATCCTTCGATTTTTAGAAATAAATTAACCTTGTCTTGAAATAAGTGCAAAGCTTTTCGAAGAGGTGTATGTCCCTCTCCAAGAGAAATAGTTTTATCAAACTGAGGAAGAAATGAGCGATAACGCCAGATACCCTTTTCACTTGTTTTGACCACTAAATCTGTTTTCGATAAATCAAATTCATACTCAACTAAAGCTGCACTGCATTGTGGACAGGTATGAGAACGTTGCAGTTGGTTTAATTCCGCTTGACAGTTCTTACAAACAATCTTTTCCGTCACTTGCATTATTCTCCTCTGCAGTTTTAATCGCTATATTACTAATATTCAATATTTCGAAGAAAGTTTATAAAGTTAATGTTTCAACTTTAATATACAAGTTATAACTTGTATAGTATCGAGGAGATTTTCCTAAATGAAGAATCTATTCTCTGAAAGATCCTACATGAAGAAAGGCGAAAGACCTCATCGAACAGCTTATGAAGAAGATGTAGTTCGTGGCACGAATCGTGTTAAAAGAGGATTCGCTAGAATGACGAAGGGTGGTGTCATTATGGACGTTACTTCTGTTGAGCAAGCTCACATTGCAGAAGATGCTGGAGCAGTTGCAGTAATGGTCCTTGACAAGTTACCCATAGATGTAAGAAGAGCTGGTGGTGTCGCGCGTCCGGCGTCTATACCGATTATTATGGATATTCTTGATGCAATTACAATTCCTGTTATGGCCAAGTGTCGACTTGGGCACACCTATGAAGCAAAAGTACTTCAAGAGACAGGAGCAGATTGCATTGATGAATCAGAGGTTCTAACACCAGCTGATGAATTCAGACACATTTGGAAGTGGGACTTTGTTGCACCATTTGTTTGTGGAGCTTTAGATCTTGGTAGTGCATTACGTCGAATTGACGAAGGCGCAGCCATGATACGAACAAAAGGAGAACCAGGAACCGGTAATGTTGCTGAAGCAGTTCACCATATCAGACTTGTAACCAACGAAATCAATGAAATCAAACGTTTATACGAAGTCAAAGATTATCAACAATTAATGTTTAAAGCACGAAAAATGACTTGTTCATTTGATACTGTTTTGGAAACAGCGAAAATCGGTCGTTTACCAGTTGTAAATTTCGCGGCTGGAGGAATAACTACTCCCGCAGATGCAGCACAAATGATGATGCTTGGTGCTGATGGGATTTTTGTTGGATCGGGCATCTTCAAAAGTGAAGACCCACTTAACAGAGCTTCCGCAGTTGTCTTAGCTACTTCTTATTGGGATAGTCCAGATGTGGTTTTTGAAGCACAAGAAATGGTAAGTGAAGAAAAAGCAATGATGGGACTAACTGGCTCTGAGATGAAACTAAGAATGCAAGATAGAGGGGCTGATCTATAATGTCAAAGAAGAAAGAAGTTCAAATCGGTGTTCTTGCAGTTCAAGGAGACGTTCTCGAACACGTTAATATGATGAATGAGATTCTACACAAGAAAGGAATCAAATCAAATACAATTCTAGTTAGAAAACCAGAACAGATAGAACAATTAGATGGTTTGATAATTCCTGGTGGTGAAAGTACCGTTATGAGTCGACTTGTCTCTGAAATGCGGTTTGATAACAAACTAGTAGACACAATCAGAGAGAAAGTGAAGAACGGTATGGCAATCCTTGGGACTTGTGCTGGAACGATAATGCTTTCCAAAACCTCAAAAGATTATGTTGTGAAAGATTTTTCACAAGTTTTACTCGAGTTAATGGACATTGATGTTACACGAAATAAATATGGAAGACAACAAGTTTCCTTTGAATTACCTATTACCATTGAAGGATTCGGAAAACAACCATTTCCAGGAGTATTTATTCGTGCACCAGTAATTACCTCAGTTGGAAAAAATGTAGAAATTTTGGCAAGAAATTCCGAAGAAATATTTGCTGCAAAACAAGGGAAATTATTAGCAGCTACATTCCATCCAGAACTAACAGATGACATGCGATTCCACGAGTATTTCTTAAATCTCATCTTGAGTTAATTTATCCATGGCGTGAGAACCACGCCATTTTCATTCTTTATATGGGAATCTTTCCCCTTTGAGATATTTTGCATGATTATTTTTTATGAATAATATAATAACAAAACCAATTAAGAAGAATACCAGTAAAGAGAGAATTGCTATTTGATAAGCAAGCGTTTTTCCGTAAGGGTAGACCAAAGCGAGAACTCCTGAGAAAATTAGAGGACCTATCGCTGCACTAATTTTTCCTGAAATCTTTTTAAAACCCATATATTGTCCAATTTTTTCTGGCGGACATAATTCAAGTATAAATTGTCGACCTACAATAAAAACAGAACCCATTCCAAATGATAAAATTGCTGCGGCAATATATGCTAAAAATCGTAATTTGTATATGTAGGTTATGTTTCCAATTACAACTGTCTTGTAAGTTACTCCTGAAAGAACTGTTAGGATAATACCTATAGTCCAAGCAATTGCTGTTATAATTACTCCAAATTTAGGTCCCTTTCTATCAATTACTGGACCCATAATATAGAGGAACGCAACACCAACCAAAATACCTCCAAATAAAATAGCACCCGCAATTGTCGGATCAAGACCCAAACCTTCCCGCAAATAATCAACAAGTATAGCGATACACGTGCCCACAGCATCGTTAATTAACAACCACCCTACCAGAAATAGCAGCATTCCTTTGTTTTCTGTGAAAATCTCCTTGAAAGTTCGACCTAATTGAACAAAAGTACTCCTAGTTCTCCTACCAAAGGATTCTGTCATTTTTATTTCGCTTTTGTTTTCTTTCACAAAGAAAAATGGTATAAATAAAAGTAAATAGAAAACGGATGCAAAAATGAATATCCAGTATACCCAATTTAATTGAATGTCTTGTGGTGCAACACTACCACTTATAACATCATCAACTAATGTCGCATCACCAAACCCTCTAGGTAATAGGAAATATAGTAAAATAGCAAAAATAGTGCCTACATAGCCAAAAGCCACTCCAAACGCAGAAACCTTAGCACGAGAATTCGTATCACAAATGTAAGGTAGCATAGATTCATAATACAGATTTGCTGCTTGATAAACAACATTCGTAATGAGAAAAATTAAGAGACCTAATAGAAACTTCATAGTGAGTACTATAAGAGGAATAAAAGCAATAGTCATGAGCCCCAAGATTATTACTAAGGGTTTTCTTTTTCCGACTAAATCAGAATGAGCTCCAAGAATGGGCATTAGTATTGCAACGAGAACATTAGAAATCATCAGAAAAGTACTTACTAACAAGTGAGATCTTGCAAAAGTAAAACCTGCTCGCATACCCATCAATTCTCCCCATTGAAAAAGGGTTATTGATATTATGGCCATAGCAAAAACAGTATCTGCTGCATCGTAGAAGGCCCAATAAAGAATATTCTTTTTTTCAGTTGTTTGTGCTTCGCCTACTCTTGCTAGTTCAATAATTCTTGATTCTTTTGCTCCCTCTTGCAGATCATCTGAAGAGGTTGTTTCCTTCATGATAAACCACCAAGCCCAGAAGCGGAATTGACTCCTGAATCAATACTACAACAGAATTAAACTTTAAATAGATTTTTGAGAAAAAAATAGGATAGTGATTAAACAGATTCAGCCAATCTTGTTTAATCATCTCAATTATTTTATAATTTCAAGTTCTTTTCCATGTTTCGTGATTATTTCAATAGCTTCATCTAGTGTGTCAAAATCAAAGGAAGCTTGGCAAGAGGTACGAAGTAGTTGACCACCATCGGGAACCGCAGGTTTACGAACAGGATTTGTATAAACACTTCTTGGTGTTTCTTCAAAGAGATTCTTGAAGAAATAAAATGTTGGCATATCCTCTCCAACAATTATTGGTATAATTGGCGTTTCTGATTTCCCGATATCAAATCCGGCAGCCAAATATCCATCTCGTAATCTTTTCGTATTTGCCCAAAGTTTCTGTCGATTGGAATCATCCTTTTCAATGATGTCTAGAATAGCAATTACTGAAGCAACTGAAGCTGGGGGAGCACTAGCACTGAATATTAAGGATCTTGCACGATGTTTAATCCATTGACAAATTGAAGATGAACCAGCAACATAACCACCAATAGATGCAAAACTCTTAGAGAAAGTACCCATTATGATGTCTACTTTCTTTTCTACACCAAAATGATGAGCAGTACCTCTACCATTTGGACCTAAAACTCCAACAGCATGAGCATCATCAACGTATACTCCAGCACCATATTTTTCAGATAATTCTGTTATAACATCTAATTTTACTATATCGCCGTACATCGAGAATACACCATCGGTAACTATCAGTGCATGTTCTCCTTCAGGTATCTCCTTTAAGCATCTTTCAAGGTCAGCCATATCGTTATGTTTGTAGATCTTCTTATTTTTAGATGGCAATCCACCTAGCTTAATACCATCAATAATTGAAGCATGATTATCTTCATCAGATATGACCCAATCATTTTTCCCTAAAAAGCATGATAATGTTCCCAAGTTTGCCTGCATACCTGTTGAAAAAATAACAGCTTCTTC
>DAOVHJ010000193.1 GCA_030671945.1 Candidatus Heimdallarchaeota archaeon | reverse complement strand
GTCAGCAGAATACCCGTGCCCGTTCCCAGAGCACCCAGGAAGTCTGCAAATCCGGCCAGAAGTCCAACAAAGAAACCACCCAGTAAAGCTGCGATTGGAATGTATCTTTCAAGGTATTTCTCTAGTACTTTGGGGTTTCGTCTGAAACCTGGAATCTGCATATCTGCATCTAGGAGCTGCTTCGCAACATCTCTCGGGCCCATACCAGCCGTTTCCAGCCAAATAGCTGAAAAGATCATACAAGCACCTACCAGTATCACGATGTAAATTAGAGCCCGCATAGGATCATCTATGACTTGTGAGATTCCCCGCGGAGCCGTAGTATAATAAACCAGACCTCCTTCCGGCATAGGCTGCTCTCCCGTAAAGTTCCAACGACCCAGAAGATCCACTATCGGATTGCCTTGCATCCTCTTGTACAGTATCTGGGAGATAAAGTACACATTCGCAAACAACGCCGACGCCAGTATTACCGGTATGTTAGACGTGTACAGAAACTTGATGGGATACCGCGCCGGTATCTTGTACTTCGCGTGCGATATCGGTATCTCAATCCGCATCGATTCAACATAGATAACCAGGCCGAAAACAATAATCGTAGCCAGAAAAGCAATAATATCGGGATTTATAGGCCGATAGATTACATTGATGAATTTCTCACCGTTAGTTAAACCATAGAAGAATGCTATGACAGCACCATAGTATTTTCCGGCGGGATTTGCACCAATCCCTTCTGTGAAAGCGAATAAACCATTTAAGATATTAAACGAAACACCAGCTGCAATGAATAATGATATTCCTGAACCTAAGCCATAGCCTTTCTGTATCAGCTCATCCATCAGCATAACCAATAACCCCGCGGCCAGCAGTTGTAAGAAGATGAGTGATCCAGTTGTTAAGGAGATGTCTTCTCCATAGGCACCACCGAAGATGTAAGCACCAGCCTCGAAGAGAATCATTACGACACTCAAGACTTTTTGAGCGCCAGTATAGAGAGCTCGTTCTTCAGGATTGTTAAAGTCAACTTTAATGATCTGGCTACCAACTAATAACTGCATGATCAAACCAGCAGTGACGATTGGTCCTATTCCTAATTCTCCTAATGTTCCTCTTTGTGAGGCGAGAATTGCTCTCATAGCAAAGAATGGATCTGCTTGACCAGCGACTGTTTCAATTCCATACAATGGAACACTTATCATGATGAAATAAACCACTAGACAAACAATCGTCCAAACAGATTTTTCCTTAAAGGAAACTGTTCGATCTGGTTTTTTTACTTCAAACGTAAGATGAGTGAATGGTTTGAATATTCTCAGGAATCTACTTGTCATAGGGTTCACGTCTTATGTTAGTATATCGATGCCTAATCTTAATGTACTTATAATATATTATTGCGAAACCTTTAGGTTTTTTAGCATTTCGGAGAGTTTGAGCTTTCATTATTCAAAACTTTTTGCTTTTAATTAACCTAATTATTTCAGATTTCTTTAAAGAGGTCTAGACGAAGACTTTATAAAAGTTTACATTTCATTTTCGAGTATTACTCAGTGGAATTTGAGTAAAGAATAAGATTGCGAGTTAAAGCTTTTAGTTTTAACTTTAATATTAAATCCCAAACGAATCATAAAAGGAGATCCCCGTGATATCAGAAGTCGATCAAATCGTCGTAAAATTATCAGAACTCGAGAAACAAGCAAGTGAGCTTAGAGTCTCTCGAGATAAACTCAACACAGAAGCTCGAGAAAAAGCTGATAGAAGAGACGTATTAAATAAAAAAATGGCTGAACTTATAGCTAAAGTCAAAGATCATCAAATTCAAAGAGACGATGAAAACAACAAAGTCCAAGAATACAAAGTGAAACGTGAAGAAGTTCGAAAGAATCTTGCAGAAGCCAAGAAAGAAGTCGATCAAATCAAAGAAACCGAAGAATTAGAACCATTACCAAAACCACCTATTCCAGAGAAAGTTTTACGCAGAAATCTCAAACAACTTGAATGGAAAATTCAAACTGAAATTCTACCTTCAGATGAAGAAAAACGACTTGTTACAGAAATTGCTGCCTTACAAGAACAACTTGAAGAAGCAGAAGGCATAAGAGCTCTTCGTCAGGAAAGAAATGCTCGATTCAGTACTTTTGAAGGTCTAAAAGCTGAAATGAATCATTATCATAAAGCAGTCATTAGAACTGCGAAATCTTCTCAAAGACATCATCATGAGATGACCAAATTATTCGCTGAAATAGATGAAATCCGAAAAGAAGCTGATCAGTGTCATAAAGATTTCATTGAAACAAAAAAGGTTGCAGATGAAACTCACAAACAATTCATTGAACGCATCAAGGCGAAAGAGAAGCATCAAAAATCACTTCAGAATATTAGACAAAAAGCACGTGTAGACCATTTCAGAGAAGTGAAAGAAACAATTGAAGCCCGAGCAGAGAAAGCATTAGAGAAGTATAAAGCAGGCAAGAAGCTTTCCTTAGAAGAATTTAGTATGCTTGTTGAACGAGGTTTAGTTTAAAACCTCTTTATTGTTGCTCGTATTTTAACTTGAACAATGGGTATTTTTACCCCACAAAGTTCTTTTTTATTTCTAAACTATTTAGATGATAATATATAATGAGGTATATTTCATGAACCCAAATAAAAAGGATACAGAGATAGATAAGCGGGTTAATAATAGTCCAATAATTGTTAGTGCTTGCTTGTTAGGGATCAACTGTGTTTTTGATGGTTCGAGTAATAAAAATATTAGAATTCTGGAATTAATGGAGAAACACCTTTTGATTCCTGTCTGTCCAGAGCAATTAGGTGGTTTATCAACTCCGAGAGATCCACAAGACATCATTCGTGGATCAGGTGAAGATGTTTTACTAGGAAATGCAATAGTGGTAACGATAAATGGCAATGAAGTAACTGAAAATTTCAGAAAAGGAGCATTAGAAGTCTTAGAAGTAGCAAAGCTGAATAAAGTGAAAATAGCAATTTTTAAAGAAAACAGTCCTTCATGCGGAGTTCATTTTATTTATAATGTAAAACAAAATCTGAAATTCAAAACCTCTGGTAAAGGGGTAACTACTGCTTTGCTCTTGGAAAATGGTTTAAAAATAATATCAGAAAAGGAAATAGAAAAAAATAGTTTTATTGATCTACTCTAGCACTGAAAATCATTCTTTGCAAGCTTTGTAAAATCAGGCAGTTTCCCTTTATATGTTGGTTTAATCTTACTGAAGCGTTTTAACTCCGGAGAGATGAATAGATCCTCATTATCTGGTCTTAATGGAACATAAAACGTCTTAAGACCCAATCTATATGGACTTACAACGTCACCCACAAGTTCATTTCCAACCATGATACATTCAAAGGGTTTTTTCTTGATTTTCTTCAAGATCTCTGTATAGTATTCTTCTCGCGGTTTTGAAAAATGCATGTTCTCAGCATGAGTAACCAATTTAAACGTAAACTCTCCCATTCCACTCCACATCAACCGTTTCATGATTGCTGCTTCAGTAAATACAGGAGTAGTTGCTATAACAACAGTATAGCCTTTATCAAAACACGTCTGAACAGCTTCTTGTGAACCTTCAGCAGGTCTAACAAATTCTTCCAATTGATTATAATCAGTAGCATAAAAATCCTTGAAGTCTTCATATAATTTCTTTTGTGGTTTTTTGTAGCTTTTTGACATTTCCTTCATGAAGGTTTTAACTGCTAATTCCCGAGGTGATTTACTAAACATAACTTTTTTTGTGATTTCTGTCAGCGAATCATAGAAATATTGCAACTCAAACTCAGAAAAGAAACGTTCATGCAGCATCTTGAAGTATTTATGACTGAATTCAATTTCATCAATTGAATTTAACGTTGAGTCCATATCAAAGAGAACTGTTGTTATAGTCATAGTCATCTCCTAATTAGCTGGCAAATACTATTATCAGCATTTATCTAAATGAAAAGCTTTTCCTATTTTGCAAAAATTAACCAAATCTCATAGGCTTTTCATTGAGAATTCTGAAAATCAAAAGAAAGAGTTTTAATTCTTAAATCTAGAAATCGATTATAGTAATCATATTAGTAATTACATGAGTGAATTAGTTTGAAGAAGCAGATAGAAACACAAAACGAACGACCAAGAGATGAAATTTCACTTGATTATGTTGGTATAACTAATTTCAAGACTTTATTAATTATAACAAGAAATGGCAGAACATTTCATCTTGCACCCATGATTGAAGCTACAATAAATCTTCCTGCAAACATGAAAGGAGCACATATGTCACGTATAAGTGAATCCGTTGTAGAAATCATAAACGACGAAAGGAATGCTCACAATTCTGTCGAAGAATTATCTTTACAAGTTTTAAGGAAATTGAAAGAAAAACACCCATACACAAAAGCACATCTATCACTCAATTTTGATTTCTTTTATGAAACTGAAACACCTAAAAGTAAGAAAAAAACCTTTGAAGTAACTAATGTTACTGTGGAAACTTGGCTAGAAGAAGGTAAGGAAGACAAAATTAGTATTTCAGTTGAATATATCGGCAACACAGTTTGCCCACATGCATTGGAAAACAATCCTGAGAAAAGAACACATGTTCAAAGAGCACTTGGCAAATTAAGCGTCAAAGGTGAGGTAAATCAACTGCCTTCGTTTGAATCAATGGTAAAGGTACTAAGAAAATCATTTCCAGCAGAAACATATTCTATACTTAAGACAGAAGATGAGCAAAGCGTAATTGATTGTATGCATGATAATCCTATGTTTGTTGAAGATGTTTGTCGAAGCATTTTAGCAAAAGCTCTACAAGAATTCAGTAAGTTGAAACTGGAGTTAACTGCCACTGTAAAGAGTCTTGAGAGCATTCACAAACATGATGTTATTGCTAAAGGTTCTACAAAAACAGATGGAAAATAAAAAAACAACAAAATTCCATTTTCATTTTTTATGCTTAAAATGCTTATAATGATCTATAATGGATACTCTAGCTTGTTTTTGTTTTTCGAAAAATACTTGGATGAACTCCCAATTTAATTGTCCGGTTTGCCAAACTTGATTCTTATTTGGGCCTATTTCTGTTTTTACTATTAAGCCATTATGATGATACTTCTTCCATTTAAGTCCGTAACAGAAATTACCAAGAGAATAAGCAACAGCTTTGGTTCCATTTGTTGTTGGATAAAATGAGATTGGTTGTGGAGTATGGGTATGATGACCTAAAATTAAATCCCATGTATCTAGTAATTTCTTTGCTAATTCAACTTGAGTTGGCCAAGGATAGAATTGTAGCTCAAACCCCCAATGTGGATATAATATGTTGAATTTTGCGTCTTTGTTATAATAACTAGAAATTTCTTCTTTATTAGAAATGAATGAGCATCTTTGATCACTAAGAAATGAAGCACTTGCGACATTTACTTTCTTATCAAGAAGG
>DAOVHJ010000284.1 GCA_030671945.1 Candidatus Heimdallarchaeota archaeon | reverse complement strand
GAATTGTGGGCAGCTGATTAACCAACCATAATTATTAGTTCTGTCCCTTTGTTCGTGGAGGGCAAAGGTGAGCGGTGAACACCCTGATGAAGGGTCAAAAAGAAGACCTTTCATCTCTAATTACTTTTTTTTCTTTTAATATTCTAAAAATTCTTAAAGCAATAGTATAATTTTCTAGTACGTGATGGATTATGAGTAAAGTAAAAGACCTCAAATTAGCAGATGAAGGGATGAAGGAATTAGAATGGGCAGAAAAAAATATGCCTATCTTAACAGCAATTCAAAAGAGATTTGAAAAAGAGCAACCATTGAAAGGAAAGAAAGTGAGTCTTGCTCTCCACCTAGAGAAGAAGACGGGGCAATTAATCAGAACATTGCGAGCTGGGGGAGCAACAGTAAGAGTTGCAAGTTGTAATCCATTAACAACTGATGATAGAGTCGCAGCTGCTCTCACAAAATTTGACGGTATAGAAGTTTTCGCTTGGGCAAATCAAAGTAATGAAGATTATTATACAAATTTGAATAGTGTACTTGATTCAAAACCAAATTTGTTAATTGACGATGGTGCTGATTTAATTAATATAATTCACTTCAAAAGGCCAGAATTAATTCCTAATGTTGTTGGAGCTAGTGAAGAAACCACAACTGGAATTATCAGATTGAAAGCAATGGAGAAGGAAGGAGCACTTAAATTTCCAATAATAAATGCAAATGGAGCCTATTCCAAGCATTTATTTGATAATCGATATGGTACCGGACAATCAGCACTAAATGCAATTATGTCGATCACTAATAATTTGATTGCTGGAAAAAATGTCGTTATCGTTGGCTACGGTTGGTGTGGAAGAGGTTTAGCGATTAGGGCAAGAGGTATGGGGGCACGAACAATTGTAGTTGAAGCTGGAGATAGAATGCCATATGCAGAAGAAACAGAACCTTCAGGTTGGCACAAAGGATTGGAAGCTTTGTATGAAGGATTCGAAGTAATGAATATGGATGAAGCAGCTTCAAAAGGAGATTTATTCATCACTGCAACAGGTGACAAGAAAGTAATTGATGTTAAACACATGAAAGAAATGAAAGATGGAGCAATGCTCGCAAACGCAGGTCACTTTGATTTAGAAATAGACATTCCTGGACTTGAAAAAATCACAAAGGAAATTAAGGATATAAATCCAAATTGTGATGAATATATCCTAAAAGATGGTAAAAGAATATACCTCCTCTCAAAAGGTCGATTAGTTAATCTAGCAAGACCGGCAGGGCAAGGACATCCTCTTGAGATAATGGATGGTTCGTTCGCAATTCAAGCATTAGCTCTAGAATACATAGCAACACAAGAAGGAAAACTGAAAAATAAAGTGGTCAATATTCCCACAGAATTAGATGATTATGTAGCGAGAATGGCACTAGAATCACATAAAATACAATTACACCCCTTAACAAAAGAACAAAGAGAATACTTGACAGGATTCAAAGAAGGCACATAAGAGGTATTGTAGAAATACCTCAAACTTTTATTTTTCATTTAATTTTAAACCAACAAGATGCGCGAGAAGAGCAGTTAATTGAATTTCAGGGTTCGAACCTTCTGTGAGTCTGAAATCAACTTCTCCAATCATTTTAATCATTTCAACTTTGGTTTTATCGTTAATATCAGTCATCACAATTGCTTCTCGGTGAATCTGTTTAATGACATCTTGTGCTGATAATCCTTGTTTAATGAGTAATTCTAAGAGTAATTTTCGCGAATCTTTGAAAGCACCGGTAATAGCAAGATTGATCATTTTGCGGATTTCAATAGGTTGAGCTTTCCCGGTTGCTTTGTAAATCTCTTCCTCAGTAATCTCTTTACCAAGAATAGCAGAAGATTGAAGAACATTTGTTCCCCTCCTTAAGTCTCCCTCAGACACATAGATAATCGCATTAATACCTTCAGGTGTAATTACGATTTTCTCTTTCTTAATGATATTCTGAAGGTATTTCTTTGTGTCTTTCTCACTTAAAGGTGCAAAGCGGAAGAGAGCACAACGAGATTGAATAGGTTCAATAATTCTAGAACTATAATTACAAATGAGAATGAAACGACAAGTAGAGCTGTACTTCTCCATAGTGCGTCGAAGAGCGTGCTGAGCATCGGTAGTCATAGAATCGGCTTCATCCAAAATAATAACCCGAAAAGGAGCATTAATAGCCATTAAAAGAGCAAAATTTTTGATGCGTTCCCGAACAACATTAATACCACGTTCATCAGAAGCGTTTAATTCTAAATATGGAACACTTGTTTTAAGCTGATCTTCTTTACGACCAAAGACATCAAAATCACCAAGAAGCTCGTTTATTAGAACTAGAGCTGCAGTAGTTTTGCCAGTACCAGGCGGACCTGCAAACAACAAGTGAGGCATAGTTCCAGCTTCAATAAAACCTTTTAATCGATTCTTAATCCCATCTTGATTAATGATGTCCTTCAAAATTTTAGGTCGATATTTTTCTGCCCAGAGCATACCTGTATAACCTTCTAAGTAAACTTGTTTATAACGCACATGATATCATGTTAACTTTTTATTATTTTCTATAACCTTTAACATAAAACAAAACATCGTGTTATTACTAATTAGTAGTGTCCCTTTTTAAACATAGTATGTTCAAAAAAATAAGAGAAAGAAAAGGAGATGACAGAGCGGTGGTGGGTGATCATGCACCACCACTCCAGTATTCGTCTATGAGATTGTAAAAGAAGGTTTGAGTCCCTCTAGAATTTCTTGTAGGGATCTCTAACATATACTGGTGTCGCAGCAGCCCCTCTTTTTACAGTGACTTGACCAATTTCTAATGCTTTAACCAATTCCTTGAATCTATTTCGCAAGGTTACAGGAGTGGTTTTAGCAGCTTCAGCAACTTGTTGCTGAGTTCTTCTTTCGCCAGTTTGTATTCCTGCTATGTAAATTACTGCAGCAGCTATGGACATAGGATTCTTCCCAACATCGAGTCTAAATTCTCTGACTGTTTTGAGAATCTCTATAGCTCTATTTTGGGTGTGCATTGTTATTTTTAACTCAGCTCCTAATCTTGACACTAATTGCGCTGGATCTATTGGGGTTGGCTTTATTCCAAGCTCAACGATATAGACTCTTACGCATCGAGCTAATTCTTTGCGATCCACTTTTCCGGTGGTGCATATATCTTTCAGTGTTTTAGGAACATTATGAGTTCTACAAGCAATATAAATAGCAGAAGCAGTCATGGAATCTATACTTCTACCTCGAATAAGTTTTGCTTTTAGAGCTCTTCTATAATAAATAGCAGCTGTTTCGGTAATATCTTCGGATATACCCATTTGACTGGCAATCCTTTTTAATTCAAAGATGGCATCTCGTAGATTCCTTGCTTCTGATCTACCTGTTCTTCTGTTTAACCATCTTAACCTATTCATTCTTGCTATTGTGGACGGACTTAAACTCTTGCCGGATATATCTTTGTAACCAGCACCAATTTGTGTTCTTAATCCCTTATCAATTTTCAAATTTGAAGTCGGAGCACCAACTCTTTCTCGAGCGTTTTGCTCACTTTTTGTAAAGGCTCTCCACTCTGGACCTGTGCTTAAAATGACTTCTTGAACAGCACCACAACTAGTGCATATTCTCTCACCACGAGAAGTGTCATTTATTAAAGCGTCAGAACCACAGACCTTACAACTAGTTTGCGAGTCGTCTTGCTCTTCCCTTACTTCTGTTTTATTCAACAATTTTTATTACACCAAATATTCTTTTTTTTAGTACTACAACAAGGATAAGTTCTTACTCTCTTACTAGGTATTAGAGTAGGACTACCTTGGTGGTATATCTCTCTATCTT
>DAOVHJ010000322.1 GCA_030671945.1 Candidatus Heimdallarchaeota archaeon | reverse complement strand
TCCAACCATTTGAAACAAGCAAGAATATCATCTTTTTTATTTTCTCGAATTTCTAAAACATTCCAAAGTCGATCAGTAAGTCTGATCAAGGAAAATGCTTCAATGATTTCTGAAGATGTTAAAGCAATAGCTTTCTCAGCATTATGACTTGCTACTACCACAGGAATGTTGAATGTCATTTCATTCCAAACAAACATCTCCCAGAGATATTCCTTAATCTTTGACAATTCTGTCATTTTCGATGCATTTACAATAAAGACAGTACCATCTGTCTTCTTGAAGGTAGCTTCTCTTATTTCGCTGTCAAAATCTGGTTCTTCGATGCTGAAGGTATATTTGGGGACTTTGTCTTTTGGATCTTCTACCGACTCTTTAATCACATCGATAATGTAATTCCTGGTGTCATTCTTCTCTCCAATAAAGAGAATGTGTTTCGGTGGTTTTTGTTTTTTGAACATCAGTGTTCCACCCATTTTAATTGTAAATTAATCACTTTGACGTGGATTTTAGTTAAAAACCCATTCGAAATTCAAGTTATCGTTTTGAAAGTGCTTTATGCTAATAAATTATTTCGTTATTCTTTTTTTTAATAAATTGGTCGTAAAATTGCAAAAAAATTAAAATTTCTACTTTTTCAGAACAAGAAAATACGTTCAAAAAGCTTCTAGCTTATTTTGTTGTTATATGACAAGTTTCCAGAGAAGATTTCATTGAGTGACACAGAAAAACAAGTAGAATTAAATGATAAACCAGAAATCGATGAAGAATTGGAATATGTTCCACTTAGGAAAGATTTTACTCTACCACGAAAAATTAAAATTACAAAGCTAATAATTACTTTAGTGATTAATTTTCTAATTGGTGGACTTTCATTTTCGATGGCTATTGTTTGGTTTGTTAATCCTCCAGAAGTGACTACCTTCTATAGAGTATTTGCTATTTTTCTGCTCATATTTGGAGGGGTATTAATAATTCAATTCCCCTTATCTCTTGGTCGAATATTGAATACCCGTTTAATCTTGGGTAAGAAATCTGTTAGTTTGAGGAACACATTTTTCTGGAATACAGTCTCATGGTCTGATGTCCAAGATATTTTGATACAACAGAAGATGACAAAAGATCTTGCTGACAATGAATTGATAGGTATAGGGATAGTTCGTTTTAGAACAGTAACAAAAGGATACATCTTCATAGGGGACACTTATCCAGTATTTGATGCAGAAGAAATGATTCAAGCAATTAAAGAAGCATATGAAGAAGCATTAGAAGAAACTGATTACAAGTTGAAAGTAAGTTTTGAAAGACCATCTATGAAAACGAGATATATCTATTTCCTAAGAGAACTAAAGGAATAGCTTGTTAAGAAAAAAGAATTTTATGAAGCAATCATTAGAAAACAATGATGCTTCATTCAGTTTTTATTCTGATTATTTAGATTTAGACTCTTGTTTCATGCGTGATTGAGCAATGAGTTCAAAACCCATAGCATTGCACATCACAGGATTATCTGGCACAACAACTTCTTCAGGTGATTTAACGATATTTTCTTTCCACATCATTTCTTTTAATGTATCACCAAAAACATACGCACCACCGCCAGTTAGAATTACACGTTCGATCCAAGCATCGGGTGGTAAAGTTCCGAGTAATCTGGAAGTTTCATCAATAATTATCTCTGAAATGCTTTTGGTATAATATTCCTTCACTTCTGAAACATCATATTGTTGTCCACCAACCATGACAGCTTTGAGATTCTTTTCAATTGTCTTCATAAGATCAAATGGTCTGATGATTTTTCCTGTTTGCTCTTGTAGAGTTCTAGCCATTCTTGTAGTAAGAGTATCAACTGCCTCTTCTAAACTACCACTAGCTGTTCGCATTAAGCGTCCTTGATAAACAGTCAAAATATCAGTTGAACCAT
Organism: Candidatus Heimdallarchaeota archaeon; assembly: GCA_030671945.1. Taxonomy (GTDB): domain Archaea; phylum Asgardarchaeota; class Heimdallarchaeia; order JABLTI01; family JABLTI01; genus JABLTI01. The sequence goes on along the minus strand of DAOVHJ010000322.1, from coordinate 1,279 downwards.
GACCAATATCAACAATAATAGCATCAACTGCACGGCTTTCTCCCGAAGACTTCAAGATTTGATAATAAGAACCATAAGGTTCTGGAAGCACTAAGCATTTTTGTACATTAACGTTATAACTGTGTGTTTCTCCGGTTGCGTCATTTCTAACGTTTATTTCCATTTCTTCTGAGAGTCCTTTTGATAAAGTAGACATTTCATCTTGTGAAGTTGCTACTGGGACACCAGTTGCCACTAGAATTTGTTCACCGTCACCTTTAATGAATAATGACAAAGCTGCTTTTATTGCCATAATAGCATCTTTAATGCTTTTCATTTTCCCTTCAGAAGCAAGTGCGCGTTTAATTTCGCTCTGTAATCGAGCTAATTCTCCAACAAAAAATGTTTGCCCACCTTCTTCTAACACAAGATTATTTTCTAATGACTTGTCTAAAGTCATCCCGGTCCATCCTGGATTTGGGTCCCCAATAATTGATGGGATTTTTACCAAGTTACCTCCATTGTTGGACGAGATCTTTATAGTACTTGTTCCGAGGTCTATTCCGACACTTCTTAAGACTTTTTTAGACACTGTATATACCTTCTGTTTTCCTAAAAATCAATAATAGATAGCACATAAAAACTTCTCGCTTTAAGTATTAGCTCGAGTTTTTACTTAACAATCTTATTTTTTATTACTGTTACTTAGGTTTCGTATGTTCTCCTATAAAAAAATTATTTGTATCTACTAAGAATTTGGAAATTTCCTATATTAAGGCATCAATTGCCGTATAAGAAATCTATTTATTGAAATTTCTACTGTGGTTCCCTTAATCCAAAAGTTATAACTCATAAATTATACGTTTACGAATTGAGTGAGAGAATATTGTCTAAAGAAATCTTTGAACATATAGCAATCCTTTCTGCGTACATTGCACAACAAATTGCAGAAGAACAAGGTATAGGAAACTTTTGCAAAACACCTTGTGATATAGCAGTAATCTCTCATAATAAGCGATATGCGAAGAAAGAATTATTTGGGAAAATGCTCATTCAATTAGCAGAATACGGTTATTTTGAACGAAGAGGTGAAGTTTTCGTTTTAGCTGATAAATGGAGACGGGTTTTGCCTGCAAAAGCCACTTCACGGAATTATCTTCGAGAACAAGGTGCAAACCAACTTTATTTGTTCCATGAGTATCTAGCCAAATATTTTCTTGAAATAATCCGTAATGAAACTGAGAAGGTAGATTTAGCAAAATTGGTTTATTTTATTGATACTATTGATGGGTCTCGAAGT
>DAOVHJ010000254.1 GCA_030671945.1 Candidatus Heimdallarchaeota archaeon | reverse complement strand
GTAAAGAACATTAAAAATAATCCAACCTACCAGAATAGTTGGAAAAATTGCAGCCATTATATACCAGAAAATTAAATCAACTTGTAAGTCATTATCCAAATACACAACTACAATTGACAATCCAAAAATAGCAATTACAGTGAAGAAAGCTACAATATTCCTTTTGTGTAAAAATCTTCCATGAGGTTTGAATGTTATTTTTTCCTTAATCATAATGTACCCAAACTTGAATTAATTGACGTTTTCCTCATTTTATTATGGTTGTTTTAAAGATGAGTGTTTTTATTTTAAACATTACATTCACAAAGATATTTGGCATTACTATTACAGTAAAACTTCTTAATAATGATTTTTGAGAATTATATTTTGATTTATTTATTTGTGTATATTTAATCAAGGTAATTCAAAGAAATTGAGAAATTAAAGAAAAGTGGAAAAATATAATTCCACTTCAAATATTTTTTTTCTTCTTATCTATTTATAACGTAAAATCTCAGTCTAAAGCTTCTTTTAATGAATTAATTCCCTTAGTAATCAAGGATGTTGCTGTGTCTGAGTAAAAAGATTTCCAATTCTTAGCTGATTTTGCTAGATCTCGCAACTTGCGCTCTGGTTCCAAATTCTCCTTTATGTTCATATCCAATTGATTTATTCCCCAACAAATATTGAATACAGGTGTTGCAGCGTAGTAAAATTCCTCTATTTCTTCAAACTTGATTTTTTTTGCTGGAATGAACTATTTTTGATATTCCTGATAGAATTTCAATCTATCATCTGGTTGTATTTTATTAACATACAGAAACCAACATAATTCTTCTGCAACATCTCCATATTCTGAGTTTTCCCAATCTAGCAACCATATTTTGTCTTGCTCATCAATCACAAAATTATCGCTTAGATCACCATGTAATTGGGCATTCATCCCGATTGTATTCACATTTCCTTTTTCACTTATCTTCTGGATGAACTCTATTAATGCCATTTCAAAAGCTGATTCAATTGAAGAATTCATGAGATGCGAATATTTGGTTCTTATCTTAGTTGTTGTCTTGTCAAGAAATTGCCATAATTTCTGTATTTGACTAAATCCATCATCTATTATCTCATAATCAATCCTATGAATTTCGCTTATAATTCGTGCAAACTGCTTGAGATTACTTTTGTTGATAACTTCTAGTTTACTTCCCTCTGCATATTCGTAAATAACTGCTCCATTTGGAAAGATTTCAGTATCTGTATACACAGGTCGAGGAACACAAGATACTCCATTTTCTAAGAAGAAAGTTCGAAATTTGGCTTCTTTTAGAATTTTTTCCTTACGTTCAGGATATAACGCAGTCTTAAGAGCATAGGTGCCTTTATCAGTACAGACTTTTAATACAGTTGAAGCTTCGCCTTTTCCTAGAAACGAAGAACTCCAAACAGATTGTCCAATTTTTTCAAAGATTTGATGAACTCTTTTGTCAGAAATCATTTTCACTCAGCCAAATTTAATATTATTGAAAAATTAAAGAAAAGTGGAAAGATAAAACTCCCCTTCTGATTTTTTTATCGTCCAGCACCAATGCCAATAATGGTTCCACAGTTTGTACAAAAAACCATAGCAACTAAATCTCTTGGCATTTTTTGACTTGTATGTTTAATTTGTTTGTATCTGAAATAATCTGATTTTCCACAATTTGGACAGGTAGGTTGTTCCATTTTTTTCACCGTATAATTTAAATCTACTTTGTGATTCTAAGGCATTACTCTCTTTAATATTTTCGCCAATTCATCTGTTTCAGTATTTACCAATCATAAGGTGTTGTTAAACCAGAGCCTGTGATAAACAAAACGACTTTGTCTTTCTTGTCTATAAAATTCGATTCTCTCAGTTTTTCAGCTGCTGCAACTGTTGCAGCTGCTTCAGGTGCAACCATGGTACCTTCTGTTTTTGCCATCTTATACATAGCATCTCTTATTTCGGAATCTTCAACAGCTATTGCACTGCCTTTTGATTCTCTCAAGGCATTCAAGATAAGATAATCAGCTATTGCTCCAGGAACTCTAATACCTGCAGCAAATGAATGGGCATCTTTCCATGGTTCTGCGAATTTATCTCCTTGATGAAATGCTCTTACTATGGGTTGGCAACCTGTTGGTTGTACTGTTACCATCTTTGGTCTTTTACTATCAATTAATCCCATTTGTTCCATCTCATCAAATGCTTTCCACATACCAACTATTCCGGTTCCTCCTCCGGTTGGATAAATAATCATATCTGGAAGAGTCCAATTAAACTGTTCAGCAAGTTCTAAACCCATTGTTTTCTTTCCTTCAACACGGTATGGTTCTTTAAGAGTTGACATATTGAACCAACCATGTTTTTCACCTTCTACCTTTGCTTTAGCTCCTGCATCACTTATGAGTCCCTCAACAAATTCTATTTCAGCTCCCATTACCTCGATTTCTTTTATGATAAATTTGGGAGAATCTTTCGGAAGAAAGACATGAGCTTTTCCACCAATGTGCGCAGCATAAGCTGTCAAAGCAGCTCCAGCGTTTCCTGCAGTTGGCATTACAAATTCTGTTAATCCAAATTCATACGCTTTCGCAACTGCTGCACCAAGTCCTCTAGCCTTAAAGGATCCAGTTGGGTTCAATCCTTCATCTTTAATATACAGATTATCAATTGCTAATTGCTTCCCATAATTATTCATTTGAATGATAGGGGTCCATCCTTCTCCTAAGGAAATTCTGTATTTCTCTTCTTTTACGGGCATGATTTCATGCCATCGCCAAATATTATATACAGTTCGAGCTTGAATTGATTTTTTAGTAATAGTTTCTTTGGCTTTCTCGAGATCATATTTGGCATATAGAACTTTACCACATTTTTTACAAACAGTATGTATATCATTAGATGAATATTCTTCCGCACAATATGTACAATATAAATTTGTAATCAGAGAATTAGGATTTGATTTAATTGTTATCACCAAAACTTTTTGCTGTTGGAATTGTGTTCTGGTTATTTATAACAATTACTTTTTCTTTTGCTTTGAAACTTTTGGAGGTAATGAAGAAACGAATTTTACTGCTTTTTCTAGCCATATTTCCAGTGTGGGTATATCTCTATAGATTTCTTCGTCTAATACAACATACTCTCTCATTTTCTTTCCTTCAAGAGGTTCGAATTGATTAACACTTGGAAATTCTTTCTTAATGTTCTCCCTATCCTCTTCTGACAGTCGCAGAAAGATAACGTCTTCATGGACACCTGTAAGCATGTTATTGTTAACAAAATAAGTCAGGCTACCAAACATATTTCGACTCGTGCAATTGTAGGGTTCTAATAGTGTAGTAAGAAGATCCATCAAATCCTCTGATGGTTTTCTCCATTTACCGGTCAAAGTACTCCCTCAATTAATTTAGAAACCTTCAGTTAGTATTGGAGGTAGTATTGGGAACCATGCATCAAGAAGTGCTTTCTCTTTTTCTGTTGCATTTTTTATCCAATCAAAGGATTCCAAGTCGTTTGCTCTTAGAAGACCATATACTAAAGAAGCTAATCCTTCTTGAGTCATCTCGAGTTTACTTGGTTGCTCTCCTAGCTCTTCAACACTTAGTTTTCCTTTTTGAGAGGTTATTGTATAAGTTTGATTATTTTTAAGACAATAGTTATCTGATATTTTAACAGTAATTTTACCATCTGATGCTACTGGCATATCATCAAGAGTCAATTTCACATTAACGATTCTTGTCATCCAGATATTTTCAGCTTTTATTTCAGTCATATAGTGTCCATACAGCCAAGGATAAAGCTCTGACTCATAGGGAACTACTGGCATTGTCACCTCTACAACTTGATCCGCATATAGGAATAAGTAATGATAAAGTGATTGACGAGCTTGAGGTGTTAAGAATTTAATATCATTTATTCGTATTTTTCCGGATTCAGACCAAGAGAATCCTTCCATAAAACCTTTGGTGGAGTATCTCATAATACCTTCTGCTTTACCTTTTGAATTGTACGCAACTACAAACCATCCAGGCCATTTCTCTTCCCACAATTTCCATCTCTTTTCATTTCTAACTATTCCTCCATGCACATCCTTGATTCTTGTGTTGTAAATCTCTTTGTAGTGTTTGAACCCTTCGCTTGGGCTCAATCTTTCTACTGTATAACCTTTAGGTAGTTTTTTCCAACGAACCATGAATTTTGGATTAAATTTTATGGTTACATGTGGATTTGCGTTTACATAACCATATGCAGTATAGAATGAGTCTTTAAATGGATACAGGTTTGAAACGGCAAAGTTTTCTTTTCCCATTTTATCTATTAGGAAATTCATTATTTTACGACTATATCCTTTTCTCCTATACAATGGATC